>CAYOBK010000296.1:0-1993 GCA_964402275.1 uncultured Bauldia sp. | reverse complement strand
CGGCTTCATCGACCTCGCGCTGGAACGGGCCTTTGTTTACCGCGAGCACACGCCGAGCGAAGTCGTGGAGATCAAGGACGCCGACCTGTCGCTGAAGTCTGAGGCCCGGTACTCGATGCTGGAGACCCTCGCCGATTATGACGACGCGCTCATGGAGCAGCTTTTAGAGGACGTCGAACCGCGACGCGAGACCGTGTTTCAGGATCTCGTCGCCGACCTCCGGGGCGGACTCATTTGCCCGGTTCTGATCGGCGCCGCGGAGCATGGCCACGGCATCGGCCGCCTGCTCAAGGCGATCCGCCATGAATGCCCGGGCATCGCCAGGACGCGCGCTCGTCTCGGCCTGAAGGACACCAACGAGGCCACCGTCCAGATCGTGAAGACGCTGCACACGCCGCATGCCGGCAAGATCTCGGTCGCGCGCGTGCTCGCCGGGACGATCAGCGACGGCACCGAGCTAGCCGGCCCCGACGGTCCGGCGGGCCGCGTCTCCGGCGTCCTTGCGATCAACGGACAGAACATGGCTAAGCGCAATGCCGCCGTCGCCGGCGAAACGGTCGGCCTCGGCAAGCTCGACGATGCGCCGACCGGTGCCACCCTCGCCGCCGGCAAGACCGCGCCGCCGCAGCTGGTCACGCTGAGACCGCCGCAGCCGGTTCTCAGTTTCGCGGTGGCTCCGAGCCAGCGGAAGGACGACGTCAAGCTCGCCGCGGCACTGACCAAGGCAAGCGAGGAAGACCCGTCGCTGACGATGGAGCAGATCGCCGAGACCGGCGAGATGGTTCTCGCCGGCCAGGGCGAGATGCACATCAGAGTCGCCGTCGAGCGGATGACGCAGCGCTACGGAGTCGAGGTCAAGACCAGCCCTGCGTCGGTCCCCTACAAGGAGACCATTCGCGGGTCGACGTCGATCCGCGGCCGGCACAGGAAGCAGTCGGGCGGCCATGGCCAATTCGGCGACGTGGTGCTTGATATCAAACCGCTGCCGCGGGGCACGGGCTTCGAGTTCTCCGACCGGATCACCGGCGGCGTCGTTCCCCGGCAATACATCTCGTCGGTGGAAGGCGGAATCGTGGACTACCTTCAGCGCGGCCCGCTCGGCTTCAAGGTCGTCGACATTTCCGTCGCCCTGGTCGACGGCTCCTATCACACCGTCGATTCATCCGATCAGGCATTCCGCATGGCCGCGCAGCTGGCGATGCGCGAGGGCATGCCGCAATGCGCGCCGGTGCTCCTAGAGCCGATCCTCAATGTCGAGATCGCCGTGCCCTCGGAGGCCACCGCGAAGGCCAACGCCATCGTCTCGCAGCGCCGCGGTCAGCTGATGGGCTTCGACGCCCGGCCGGATTGGCCCGGCTGGGACGTCGTGGTCGCGATGATCCCCCAGGCGGAAATCCGCGACCTCATCGTCGAGCTGCGGTCGGCCACCGCCGGCGTCGGCACCTTCACCAGCCGCTTCGACCATTTGGCCGAGCTCACCGGCCGGCTCGCCGACGAAGTGGTCGCGCATGCCAGCGCCAAGGCGGCCTGACGCCGGAAGCTGCCGTTCCTGTCCGCTGTGAGGCGCGGGCGTTCACTGCCCGCGCCACGGCGCCTAGAGTCCCTCGAACTGAGCCAGGTCGGCGAGAGCCGGATCGATTGCGCGGGCGCCGGTATCGATCGCGCCGATGATCGTCGTGTCGAGTCCCGCCGTGGCGCCGCCGCCCATGAAATACGCTCCGGCGCCGGCGCCGATGATCAGGATCGCCGCGGCGCCGATCAATAGCGGCCCTCTCCGCCGCGATGTTCCCTGCCGCCGATAGCCGGTTTCGATGGTGCGTTGTCTGGCGCGATAGCTGGTCGCGAAGTCTAGTTCAGCGCGTTGGGTCACGTTCCGATTCCTTGGGCTCCAAGGCGCCGCCGCGGCACTTTCGGCCGAAGTCGCGGCGCCCTCTACTTGTGCCCGGAACGTTGCCGCAAATACTTTAAGTCCGCGTTAAGCAGCTTTCTTAAC
>CAYOBK010000295.1:0-5338 GCA_964402275.1 uncultured Bauldia sp. | reverse complement strand
TCGTTCACACAATCGATGCTCACTACTCGAAAGCCTTCCTTTAATAATCTGTGCGCGAGATGAAACCCGATGAAACCGGCAGCTCCAGTAACCAAAATCGGACGTGCTTTGTCCATAGTCAAAAATCTTTTTGCAATGCTACCTTCAAAACGGCCTTTTTACAAGAAAAGTCGGATTGGTTGGGACTTGGCTTGTAATTTTGCGGCGCGATGCATGAAATCAGGTGGTTGCTTCTGAAAGATCTGCGGGTGGACTGGCGCACCCGATACCCGGTCATGGGGATTTTGCTCTATCTGGCGTGCCTTATTCTTACCTCTTATCTTTCCTTTACTGGCTTCATCAGTCCGGAAGTGTGGAATGCTTTGTTTTGGCTGATTCTTCTTTTTATAGGATTTCGTTGCTCGCGTCCGAGAAATCACCGGCGGCCGCGGCGTCGACGTCGTCTACGATTCCGTCGGCAAGGATACCTTCCCCGGATCGCTCGACGTGCTGCGGAAACGCGGCATATGGGTGAGCTTCGGTCAGTCCTCCGGTCCGGTGCCGGAATTTCCGCCGCTGCTCCTCATGCGCAAAGGATCGCTTTTTGCCACGCGCCCGACGCTGTTCGACTACATCGCCGAACGCGGCGAACTCGACAAGGCCGGCACCGCGCTCTTCGACTTCCTGGCCACAGGCGTGATCGACGCCGCGCCGCGGCAGACATTCCTGCTCTCCGAAGCCCGCGATGCTCATGCCGCGCTCGAATCCCGCACCACCGTCGGATCGACGGTACTCCTCGTCTAGCGCGCCTCCACCATGCCAGACCTGATTCCACATTTCATCTCCGGCCGTGGCGACTCTGGCACGCCGGATGCGCGCCGCGGCGACGTGTTCCAATCCCCGTCCCGCTGGCTTACTACGGCTTCGGCGGCTGGAAGGCTTCGGCGTTCGGCGACCTCGATCAGCGCGGAACGGACGCAATCTGCTTCCAGACCCGCACGAAGACGGTCACCGCGCGCCGGCAATCACAGGCGGGCGCCGAGTGCTCTGTGCCGCGATTGCGGTGACGCCGAGCGGCGCTCCGGGAGAATCTGCAATGGCTGACGCCACGACCAGCTCGAACGAAATGCTCCGTCCGGTCGATGACGGTGCGGCCGGCCATTTGATCGGAATGGCCATGCCGCGCCTCCGCCTGCCCTCGACCGCCGGCGGCGAGGTCGATTTGGACGAACCGCGCGCCGGCTGGACCGTCATCTTCTGTTATCCGCGGACCGGCGTTCCGGGCGTCGCTCTGCCCGAGGGCTGGGAGGCCATCCCCGGGGCGGTCGGTTGCACGCCGCAGGCCTGTTCGTTCCGCGACCGCTACACCGATCTCCTCGCGGCGGAAGCGGCGATCTTTGGCGTCAGCACGCAGACCCCGGCTTATCAGCGGGAAATGGCCCTGCGGCTCCGGCTTCCTTATCCCGTCCTGAGCGACGCCGGCCTCGCCTTCGCCAGGGCACTTCGCCTCCCGACATTCGATGCAGCCGGGATGACGCTGCTGAAGCGCCTCACGCTGATCGTCCGTGACGGCAGCATCGGGCATGTTTTCTATCCGGTCTTCCCGCCGGAGGAGAACGCGTCCGAAGTGCTGGACTGGCTGCAGATGCACAACAAAGGGCAATAGCGATCCATGCGGATAGCGATCGTGGCGGCCGGGGCCGTCGGCGGATATGTCGGGGCACTCCTGGGCAGGGCCGGTCACGAAGTCGCATTGGTGGCGCGCGGCGACCACCTCGCCGCCATCCGGGCCGACGGCCTGACGGTCGAGATGCCGGACGAGGAGATCAACGTCCGGCCGTCGATCGCCACCGACGATCCGGCCGAAATCGGCCCGGTTGACGCAGTCGTGTTCGCCGTCAAGGCGCATCACGCCAAGGCCGCCGCGGAGCAGTGCAGGCCGTTGCTGAGGCCGGGGACCGGCGTCGTCCCCTTTCTCAACGGCGTCGAGGCGACCGACGTCCTGGAGCGGGCCCTCGGCGCGGAAGCGACCATGATGGGCACCTGCTACATCTTCTCACGGATTGCAGAGCCGGGCGTCGTCCGGCAGACCGGCGCCAACGCGCGCTTCCTGTTCGGCGAGACGGACGGCTCGCAATCGCAGCGGAGCGCGGCCCTTCGCAAGGCGTTCACGGAGGCGGGCATCGCCTGCCCGGAGCCCGACGACATCCGCGTCGAGGTCTGGCGGAAATTCGTCTTCCTCGCTTCGATCGCCGGAATGACGACCGCCGCCCGGACGGCAATCGGCAATATCCGTCGGGACGATGCGATGACGGCCCTTTTCGTCCGCGCCATGAAGGAAGTGACCGATGTCGCCCTGGCGCGCAACATCGCGTTGCCCGCCGGCGTGATTGACGAGCACCTGGCGTTTTTCGCCAACGCCCCGCCCGGAGCCCGAAGCTCCATGGCGCAGGATCTCGACGCCGGGTTGCCGATCGAGATCGAGTGGCTGTCCGGTGCGGTCGTCAGACTGGGCCGGGAGGCCGGCGTCGATACGCCGGCGCACCAGACGTTCCACGCCGTCCTTCGGCCCTTCGCCGCGGGGACGCCCGGAGGAGGAGACACGAAATGAGCGACAAGGACACCCGCGAGATGAACGTGGTCTTCCTCGACCGCGATACGCTTTCGCCGGAGACGACGTTGCGGGCATTCGCCTTTCCGCACCGGCTGACCGTTTACGACCGGACGACTCCGGACGACGTGGCCGATCGGATCGTCGAAGCCGACGTCGTCATCACCAACAAGGTCCCGCTCACCGCGGCCTCGATCGAATCCGCAAGCCGCTTGAAAATGATCGCCGCGGCGGCGACCGGCACGGACAACATCGACGTGGCCGCAGCTCGCACGCGCGGAGTGGTTGTCTCGAATATCCGCAGCTACGCCACCGACACGCTGCCGGAACACACCATGGCCCTGCTGCTGACGCTACGCCGCAGCCTCATCGCCTATCGCCAGTCGGTGGCCGACGGCCGTTGGATCGAGGCGAACCAGTTCTGCTACTTCGACTACCCGATCCGGAATCTGTCGGGCTCGACGTTGGGAATCGTCGGCTACGGCACGCTCGGGCGCGCGGTCGCCGCCCTCGCCAAGGCGTTCGGCATGCAGGTGCTGATTTCCGATATCACGCCGCCGGCCGGCGCCGAAGTGGCATTCACGCCGTTCGACGAGTTGATCCGCAAGAGCGACGTCATATCGCTGCACGTGCCGCTGACTCCGGAAACACGCAACCTCATCGGCGCCCGTGAATTCGCCATGATGGAACGGCGTCCGATCCTGATCAACACCGCAAGGGGCGGCCTTGTCGACGAGGAAGCGTTGCGCGAGGCGTTGCTATCCGGCCAGGTCGCAGCCGCCGGCTTCGACGTTGCGACCAAGGAGCCGCCGCCGCGCGATCATCCGCTGATGCGCCTGCTCGAACTGCCGAACTTCATCCTGACGCCGCACATCGCCTGGGCGAGCCAGGAGGCGATTCAGCGGCTCGCCGATCAGCTGGTGGACAACATCGACGCCTTCGTCCGCGGCGAGCCGCGGAACGTCGTCAGCGGCTAGTCATTCCCGCCCGAGGATGCGGCTGAAGGCGCCCGGCCTTTCAACTGCGACATACCGTTCGAGCGCGGCGCGGAACCGCGGCAGGTTGCCGTTGGTGCCGAAGAGATGGACGCGGTACGCGCGGGCTCCGAAGGCGCGCCACCGCGCCGCGACGCGCCGCTGGCGCGCGCCGACGCCGTGCTGCTCCTCCAAGCCGGTATCGACGTCGAACATCAGCCTCCAGCCGGTGATGCCGCTGTAGCGCAAGCTTGGCCGCTGCATCGCCTTCCATGGCAGCGTCTGCGGAAGGAGAACCGAGTCGAAGAGCCCTGAGGGACCAATGGCGATCGCAACGTCGCCCGCCCGCAATCGCCTCAGCGCATAGACGACGGCCCAGGCGCCGACGCCGCCCATGGAGACGGCGATGACCATCACCAGAACGGCCGCCATCGTTACGCCCTCGCCGCGCGCCAGGGCCGCGCCGACGATGAAGGGTGCCTGCGACACCAGAACCGCGCCGAGCAGGATCATCGCGTACATCCGCCATCTCTGAAGGCGGAAGACGACATCCATTTCGGCGATCTTCGTCGGCATCTCGAATCATCCTGCGCCCGGGAACAGATCGGCGGGGATGATCCCCTCGCCGATCAGATAGAGCATCAAGGTGACCGTGCCCACCGCCGCGATGGTACTGACGACCACCGCGCTCGAGGCCCGGTTGACCCAAACGCCATATTGCTGCGCCAGCACGAAGACATTGGTGGCGATCGGCAGCGAGGCGATGAGCACGGCGGTATAGATCCACACCGGCTCGAAATCGCCAATGGCGCTGAGCAGGACATAGGCCAGGATCGGATGCGCGATCAGTTTCAGCCCGATCAGGATCGGCATCTCCGGCGGCACCTTGCCGACAGGCCGCATCGCGATCGCGACGCCGATCGCGAACAGGGCGCATGGCGCCGCGGCGCCGCTGAGCATGTCGAGCATCTGACCAACCGGACGCGGCGTGTCGAGCTCGACCGCCGCCGCGATCACTCCGGCGATCGTGGCAATGATGAAAGGGTGGCTCAGCACCCGCCGGACCACGATCAGCGCGACCCGCGCAGCACCGCCTTCTTCGCGGCGGCCGACCGCGATCCCGAGGGGCGCGAGGGTGAACATGATGATGTTGTCGAAGCAGAACACCAGCGCCGTCGGCACGACGGCCGGCAGACCGAATGCGGCAAGGGCCAGGCCCGGCGCCATGTAGCCGACATTGCCATAGGACGCCGCAAGGCCCTGTATCGTCGCCTCGTCGATCTGGCCCCTGGTCACGACGAGACCGACGCCGAAACCGAGGGCGAAGATCGTGAGCGTCGCAAGCGACGTGCCAAGGATGAAGCGCCAGTTGCCGAGTTCGTCGATCGGGGTCTGCGAGATCAGATTGAAGAACAAGGCCGGTAAGGCGACATAGATTACGAACGCGTTGAGCCCCGCCATTCCGGCTTCGGGTATGTGGATCAGTTTCCCGACGGCAAAGCCGAGAAAGACGACGCCGAAGAACGGCAGGGCTAGGGTCGTTATGTTTTCCATTTGCCCCCGCCTTCGCTCTCTTCCACGGCTAGCACGCGCTGATTTTCAGCAATGATCGCCGGGTATTTGGCGCCCCTTCTCCCGTGGGTTGCTTTGACGGCTGGAATGACAGAAAGTCGGGATTGCGGTCAACGCGAAGCCCAGCCAGTCGGGATGAATTGGCGGGAAAGGGAGGAGAAGGCAAATGGCCAAGAAAGAGGGGGTTGCCCCGTCCAGGTCG
>CAYOBK010000294.1:0-6812 GCA_964402275.1 uncultured Bauldia sp. | reverse complement strand
GTCATGGCGCTTCTGTACTTCATCCAGCGGTCGGCCTCGGCCGGCTGACCATGGTCAAGCTGAACCGGATCTACACGCGCACCGGGGACGACGGCACGACCGGTCTCGTCGGCAACGAGCGGCGCTCGAAGGCGGACGCCCGCATCGAGGCGATCGGATCGGTCGACGAACTCAACGCCGCAGTCGGCCTTGCAAGGTTGGCGACCGCGGCGGAGGAGGCGATCGACGAAGCCCTCGCGCGGGTTCAGAACGACCTGTTCGACCTTGGTGCCGATCTCGCCACGCCGTCCGTCGGTGGCGAGGGCGCGCTGCGCGTGTCGGAGAGCCAGGTTGAGCGCCTCGAGGCCGAAATCGACCGGTTCAACGACGATCTCGCGCCGCTCCGGTCGTTCGTTCTCCCGGGCGGCGGCGCCGCGTCGGCGTCGCTGCATTTCGCTCGGACGCTCGCGCGCCGCGCCGAACGTTCGGTGGTCCGACTTGGTGACTTGCCCGGCGAGGCCGTCGGTCCGGCGACTGCGCGTTATCTCAATCGGCTGTCCGATCTTCTCTTTGTGCTGGCGCGCTGGACAAACGACAAGGGCGCGACCGACGTGCTCTGGGTTCCCGGGCAGAACCGGTAGGGCGCGGCGATGTTCATCCCGATCCACGACGCCAATCCTCTCCGGCACATCCAACTCCATTACGCGACGATCGGATTGATCGCGCTCAATGTCCTGGTGTTCTTCGTCTATCAGGGCACCATCGCCACCGAGATCGAGGCGCTTGCCTTCGCGCTGATTCCGGCAACCTACACCGGCGGCCTGCTGCGGCCGGAGGACCTTGCCATCATCCCGGAGGAGGCGACCATCCTCACCTACTCCTTCCTCCACGCCGACATCTGGCACCTCGGCGGCAACATGATCTTCCTCTGGGTGTTCGGCGACAATGTCGAGGACGCGGTCGGGCACTGGAAGTTCGTTCTGTTCTATTGCCTGTGCGCGATCGCGGCCGGCGCGGTGCAAGTGTGGGTGACGCCCGATCTCGCGACTCCTACCATCGGCGCGTCCGGCGCCGTTGCGGGCGTGGTCGCTGCTTACCTGCTGCTCCATCCGCGGGTGAGGGTTTGGGTGCTGTTCCTCGCCCGCATTCCGCTCCGCCTCAATGCCGGCTGGCTGATCGGCGCGTGGATCGCCTATCAGGTCTGGAACGCCGTCGCGGCGGCGGATGAAGCGGTCGCCTGGTGGGCGCATCTCGGTGGCATCGTCGCGGGCGCCGTGCTGATCCTGGTGCTCCGGCGGCCCGGCGTAGCGCTGCTCGATCGCGGTCTCGAGCGCGGCTGATTTCTCTCGAATTGACCCCGCAGCCGCCGCCAAGCCCTTGACAGCCAAGGCCACCGCGTCGATGACGCACCAGGGTCTCTGATCAGGTCGTTCCCGGATAATGGGCGGTTCGATCGCCAAGGTTGGCGTCGTTGGGGCGGGACAGATGGGCTCGGGCATCGCGCATGTCTGCGCGCTGGCCGGCTACGAGGTCCTCTTTCACGACGTTTCCGACGAAAGAATCGCGGCCGGTCTTGCCGCGGTCGGCTCCAATCTCGGGCGCCAGGCGGCCTCCGGCAGGATCACCGATGGAGAGAAGGACGCCGCGCTGGCGCGGATCACCGCCGCACCCGATCCCGCCGGCCTCGCCCGCGCCGATCTGATCCTGGAAACGATCGCCGAGGACGAGTCCGCGAAGCGCGCCCTCTACGCCTCACTCTGCCCGCTGCTCCGGCCGGAGACGATCATCGCCACCAATTCGTCCACCCTGTCGATCACGCGGCTCGCCGCCGCTACCGACCGGCCGGAGAAGTTCCTCGGCCTGCACTTCATGAATCCGGTGCCGCTGATGGAGCTGGTCGAGATCATCCGCGGCATCGCCACGTCGGACGAGACGTTCCGGACCGCCGAGGAGTTCGTCGCCTCGCTCGGCAAAACGGCGACCAGCGCGGAGGATTTCCCCGCATTCATCGTCAATCGGCTGCTCATGCCGATGATCAATGAGGGAATCTATGCGCTGCATGAGGGCGTCGGCTCGGTAGCGGCGATCGACATGGCGATGCGTCTCGGCGCGCATCACCCGATGGGGCCGCTGCAGCTCGCCGATTTCATCGGCCTCGACACTTGCCTGTCGGTGATGCAGGCGCTCCATGACGGGCTCGCCGACAGCAAGTACCGGCCGTGTCCGCTGCTGGTGAAATATGTCGAGGCCGGCTGGCTCGGTCAGAAGGCCGGTCGCGGCTTCTACGACTACCGCGGCGACAAGCCGGTTCCGACGCGTTAGCCTATCCGCCGATCGCCGCCCCGATCAGCGCCAGCGCGTCCGGTCCGGCCCAATCCGCCGGGCCTTCCACGACGCCGAGGGTGCAGCCATCCTCATCGAGGAGGATCGTCGTCGGCAATCCGCCGCGAATGCCGACGCGGCGCAGATCGCTCAACATGCGCGCGGATGGATCGACATAGAGTTCGAGTTCGCCGATCCCGAACTCGGCGTAGAATTCCTGGGGGCCTTCCGGCGTGTTCACCGTATCGATCGACACCGGCAGGACCTGGAAAGCATCGCCGCCGAGCGTCGCCTCCAGGGCGTCCAGCGCCGGCATCTCTTCGCGGCAGGGGACGCACCAGGTGGCCCACAGGTTGAGGAGAACCACCCGGCCCGTGAAGTCGGCGAGGGTTCGCGGTTCGCCGTCCGGCGTCTGGAAGCCGATATCGGTCATCAAGGCCGAGTTGGCGACGACCCGAAACGCGGCCACCTGCCCGGTCGCGTGCTCGTCGAGCCCGGCCGACCGTTCGGTAGCAGCGTCGCATGCGGCGTCGGCCGTGTTGCTTTGGGCATCGAGGCTCACGTATATGGCGACCGCAGCAATTGCGACGGTGGCGAGCGCCCCCCATCTCAGCCGGTTTCGGCCCAAAGCCGTCTGCTCAGCCATCTTGTGTGGTTTCTCCGGAGACCCTGTCCATGACCAACACCATGTGGGGAGGCCGCTTCAACGGTGCCCCGGCGGCGCTGATGGAGGAAATCAACGCTTCGGTTGATTTCGACCGGAAGCTTTACCGTCAGGACATCCGCGCCAGCCGGGCCCACGCCGGAATGCTGGCCCGACAGGGTATCATTTCAGCGGGCGACGCAAGAGAGATTGCCGAGGGTCTTGATCGGATTCTGGCCGAAATCGAAGGCGGAACCTTCACTTTTTCGCGCGCCCTGGAGGACATCCATCTCAACGTCGAGAGCCGGTTGACCGAGCTGATCGGCCCTGCCGCCGGCCGCCTCCACACCGCCCGCTCGCGCAACGATCAGGTCGCGACCGACCTCAGGCTCTGGATCCGCGATGCGATCGACGGCCTCGATGGCGGGGTTGCCGGCCTGCAGCTGGCGCTCGCCCGGCGGGCCGCCGGCACCGCCGACATGGTGATGCCCGGCTTCACGCATCTGCAGAGCGCGCAGCCCGTGACCTTCGGCCATCATCTTCTCGCCTATGTCGAAATGCTGGCGCGCGACCGCGGGCGTTTCGCCGACGCGCGCCGCCGGCTCAACGAGTCGCCGCTCGGCGCCGCCGCGCTCGCTGGCACCTCCTTCCCGATCGACCGCCAGGGCACCGCGGAGGAACTAGGTTTCGATCGGCCGGCCGCGAACTCGCTCGACGCCGTTTCGGACCGGGATTTCGTCGTCGAGACGCTCGCCGCCGCCAGCCTCTGCGCGCTCCACCTGTCGCGGCTCGCCGGGGAGCTCGTCATGTGGTCGTCGGCGCAGTTCGGCTTCATCCGCTTTTCCGACGCATTCTCGACCGGCTCGTCGATCATGCCGCAGAAGCGGAACCCCGACGCCGCCGAACTCGTTCGCGCCAAGAGCGGGCGCATCATCGGCGCGCTCACGGCAATGATGGTCGTGCTGAAGGGCTTGCCTCTCGCCTATCAGAAGGACATGCAGGAAGACAAGGAACCGACGTTCGACGCGCTCGAGACTTTGTCGCTCTGCCTCGCGGCGATGGCCGGCATGATCGACGACCTGACGCCGGACGCCGCGGCGATGCGGGAGGCCGCGAGCGCCGGTTTCGCCACCGCCACCGATCTCGCCGACTGGCTGGTGCGCGTGCTCGGCATGCCGTTCCGCGAGGCCCATGGCATCGCCGGCAGGATTGTCGCGGCGGCCGAGAAGCGGGGGGTCGCGCTCGACGCGCTGCCGCTGGAAGCGATGCAGGCGGTCGAGCCGCGAATCACCGCGGAGGTTTTCAACGTGCTCGGAGTCGACAATTCCGTCGCCAGCCGGACCTCCTATGGCGGGACTGCGCCGCACCATGTGCAGGCGGCGGCCGAGGCGTGGCTCTCGCGATTGAAACCGTGACTTGCCGGAATCGCCGGGAGCGGCAACAAACAGGTCGGAGCGGAGATTAACCATGACCGGCGGACCATCCCGCATACTGCGCGTCGGCGGCCTCGTTCTGGTGGCCGCCTGCCTGGTATTGTCGGCCTGCGGCCGCAAGGGACCGCCGGAGGCCCCGGTTGCCGCGCCGGCCGCCGAGGTTCCGGCCGCGGTGGAATGACCGGTGGATAGCCGGGGGCAACACGCGGCTTTGATCGCCGCTGACGCACCCGTTGCCGCCGCAATCTCGTCGTAGGGCTGAAGGCCTGCTAGGGTTGCCGGCCGGATTGGCGGCGGCAAGAGGCGCGGGAACCCGCGCGCCCAGGCGCTGCTGAAAGATGCTGCTGAGCAAATGAGGACTGAACCGGATCGGTCGAGCGCCGATCGTGAACTCCTGATCTACCGCCGGATCGCGCGGGCGCTGGCGCGCGCCCGGATGGCGTTGTTCTGGGAGCGCCTCTGGCCGCGCCTCGTGCCGGGGTTGATCGTCATCGGCCTGTTCGTCCTCGTCTCCTGGTCCGGCTTCTGGCAGGGAATCCCCGATTGGCTTCGCGTCGCGGCGCTTGCGCTGTTCGGCGTCGCCGGGCTCGCCTCGCTCTACCCGCTGATCAGCCTGCGCTGGCCGTCGCGCGCCGAAGCGTTCACCCGCATCGAGCGGGCAACCGGCGCGCCTCACCGTCCGGCAACCGGATTCCTCGACCGCATCGCCGGCAGGGAATCCGATCCGCAGACCCGCGCGATCTGGGAAGCACATCGCGCGCGGCTGATTGCCGGCTTCGGCACGCTGCGCGCCGGCGCGCCCTCGCCGGGCGTCCCGCGCCGTGATCCCTACGGGTTCCGCTTCCTGCTGCTGCTCCTTTTGGTGGTCGCTTTCGTCGCGACGGGAGGCGGCTTCGACCGCCTCGCCGACGCCTTCCGCGGCGGCCCGTCCGTTGCGATCGCCGGCATCGCGGATGCGCGGATCGACGCCTGGGCTGCGCCGCCTGAATACACCGGACGGCCGTCGATCCTGCTCGCCGGCGAGACGGTCCGCCCGGTCACCGGTCCGCTCGAGGTCCCGCAGGGAACCGAGGTCGTCATTCGCATCGCCGGCGACGACGGGGGCGTCATTGCGGTGACCGTCGCCGGTTCGGCGGTCACCGAGATGCCGCGTCTCGGCGAGGGTCCGCGCGAGTTCCGGATCGTTCTCGACACCCCCGCCGACGTCACTGTTGCGGCGGGTGGCGAGCAGCTCGAAGCCTGGTCGTTCGGCGTAATCGCCGACATGGCGCCGACGATATCGGTGGTCGCAGGGCCGGAGCGCGCCGGCGGCGGCGGGCTGCAAGTCGCCTACGCGTTCGCCGACGATTACGGCGTGACCGCAGCGTGGGGAGAGTTCACGCTAATCCCGCAGGAAGCCGGCGCCCGACCGCTGGTCGGCGCGCCCGAGTTCAACCTTACGGTGCCGCGGTCGGATCCAACCGCGGGCGAAGCCATCACCGTTCGCGACCTCAGCGAACATCCTTGGGCCGGCCTCGAGCTCGATCTCACTCTGGTAGCCGCCGACGCAATCGGGCAGATCGGCCTCAGCGACACCCACCGCGTCACCTTGCCCGGGCGCGTCTTCATTCACCCGATTGCGCGCGAGCTTGTATCGCAGCGTCAGCGGCTCGCGCTCGACGCGCGGCAGGCCGACAATGTTGCGCTTGCCGTCGGGCGGCTGGCGGAGATGCCGCAAGCGCTCGAGGATTTCGGCATCTTCCTCTCACTGCGATCGGCCTACTACCGCCTTCGTAACGCGCACAATGACGACCAGCGCCGCGACTTTCTCGACTATCTGTGGGAGATCGCGACGGCGATCGAAGCCGACCCGCTCGCCGACGCGGCCGCCGAGCTACAGGCCGCCGCCGACGCGCTTCGCGAGGCGATCGCGCGCGCCGCCGACGATGCCGAGATCGCCGAGCTGACCGAGTATCTCCGCAACGCCATGGGGCATTACATGCAGGCCCTGGCGGGCGGCATGCAGCAACGTCAGGCGCTGCCGGCCGCCGCCGTCGACACGCAGGTGCTGCGGCCCGAACAGCTCGACGAGATGGTCGACCAGATCCAGGATCTTGCGCAGACCGGCAACCGCGCCGCGGCCGAGCAGCTTCTCGATCAGGTCGAGCGGATGATGCAGAACATGCAGGCCGGCAATCTCGAAGGCACGCAGCGGGAGTTCCAGCCCGGTCAGGAAGCGCTCGACGATCTCGGCTATTTGATGCAGGAGCAGCAGCGCCTGATGGACGAGACGTTCGGATTGCAGCAGCAGCAATTCGCTCCGATCCCCAATCCGCGCACCGAGGAAGAGGCGGCGCAGGTTCTCGACGAGCTGATGCAGCGCCGCGCCGATCAGGAGGCTCGGGCGGAGGAACTTGCGCGCGACCAGCGCCTCCTTCGCGACAACCTCACCCAGT
>CAYOBK010000293.1:0-2750 GCA_964402275.1 uncultured Bauldia sp. | reverse complement strand
CGCGGCGCTGTGGCTGATCGCAGCCGCGGGCGTTGCCATCGGAATCTGCGCCGGCCTCGTCAGCAAACCGTGGAAGCTTCCCCCAGCCGGCCCCGGTTCCGGAGCGTAAGACGAACCGTTGGATGAGCTGCCTGTCCCGATCACTTTCGCCTGCGACAATTTGGCATTCCGATCCGATTGTGGCAGTTTCCCGACAACGGTCGAGCACAGCCGGGAGCTGTGACGGCCCGACTGGGTGGGAGGCATGAACGAAAACGGACGCCAGGGCGCCCGGAAGAACCGCGTGGGAGGTATCATGCGTAGACTGTTGGTGGCGGGCGTTTCCGCCGTGGCACTCGTGTGCAACACGATGCCGTTGGCCATTGCCCAGGATCTCGCCTTTCCGATCGGCGAAGGCGGTTTCAGCTGGGATTCGTTGCAGCAATTCGCGGACACGCATCAAGGTCTCCAAGGCCAGACGCTGACGGTCTGGACGCCTTGGAACAACGAAGGCGATGCGAATCAGTGGCAGAGCGTGTGGCGCTATTTCGAGTGGGCCACCGGCGTCACGGTTCAGGCCGGATCGTCGCCGAACTACGAAGAACAGGCGCGGATCGATATCGCCGCCGGCAGCCCGTCCAACATCCTGATCCTGCCGCAGCCAGGCCTCCTTGCCGACTTCGCGGCGCAGGGCGCGCTGACGCCGCTCGGTCCGGAGATACAGACCTGGATCGGCCAGAACTACGCCGCCGGTGAATCCTGGGCGGCGCTCGGCCAATTCGCCGGCCCGGACGGCACCGTCGCGCAGTACGGCCTCCCCTACAAGCAGGAGGTCAAGTCGCTCGTCTGGTACTCGCCGGACAATTTCGCCGAGTATGGCTACGAAGTGCCGACGACCATGGAGGAACTCCTCGCCCTCCAGGATCAGATCGTCGCCGACGGCGGCACGCCCTGGTGCATCGGTATCGAATCTGGTGGCGCGACCGGCTGGCCGGCGACCGACTGGATCGAAGATCTGATGCTCCGCAGCCATTCACCCGAGGTCTACGACCAATGGGTCACGAACCAGATTCCGTTCAACGATCCGCGGATCGTCGAGGTGCTCGAGCTGTTCGGAACCATCGTGCGTAACGACGACATGGTCGCCGGCGGCAATGCCGCCGTGGCGGCGACGGCGTTCGGCGACAGCCCGCTCGGCCTGTTCACCGTGCCGCCGGGGTGCTTCCTGCATCATCAGGCGTCGTTTATCGCGTCGTTCTTCCCGGCGGGGACCGTTGCCGGTGCGGACTACGATTTCTTCTATTTGCCGCCCTACGAGTCGAAAGACCTCGGCACTCCCGTGCTGGTGTCGGGCAACGTCGTCACCATCGCCAGGGACAGCCCAGCTGCGCGCGCGTTCGTCGACTTCCTGACGACGCCGCTGGCGCATGAGATCTGGATGGCAGCGCCGAACTCGGCGTTCCTGTCGGCACATCTCGGCGCAAACACGGACGTCTATTCGAGCGATGCGTTGCGGCAGCAGGGCGAGATCCTGTTGAGCGCGACGACCGCGCGGTTCGACGGTTCGGACCTCATGCCCGGCCCGATCGGAACCGGCGCGTTCTGGACCGCCATGGTCGACTTCGTCGGCGGCAAGTCCGCCGAACAAGCGGCCGGCGACGTTCAGCGAGCGTGGGACACGATGAACTGACGCTAGTAGTTCGGGGCCCGGCGCCTCCGCCGGGCCCTGATTCGCCGGGGAGTTGGCGCGGGAGGACCGCAAGCGCCGGCGCTTCGGCAGGCTCTCGGGGGGAAGAGGCATGCTGCAGCAAGGGCTCTACGCCATCGCCATCG
This sequence comes from uncultured Bauldia sp., assembly GCA_964402275.1. GTDB lineage: Bacteria > Pseudomonadota > Alphaproteobacteria > Rhizobiales > Kaistiaceae > JADLGL01. The sequence continues at coordinate 938 of CAYOBK010000293.1, read as the reverse complement.
TGGTCTCGGCGATTGCCGTGTTCCTTGCCTATTTCTGGGGCGCCAACTGGATTCTCGACCGCGCGTTGGCGACCAACCCGTCGATGCCCGGCAATGTCATCACCCGGCGGGACGGGCTGAAGACCCGCATCCGACCGTGGCTGTTCATGGCCCCGGCGCTGATCTTCCTCGCGGTCTATCTCGTCTACCCGGTTTTCGAGACGTTCCGGCTGAGCCTGTTCGACCGGCTCGGTCAGGAGTTTGTCGGCCTCGGCAATTACGAATGGGCGATCAACGACAACACTTTCTGGAAGTCGGCGCTGAACAATCTGGCCTGGCTGATCATCGTGCCGGCGTTCTCGACGGCGCTCGGCCTCCTCGTCGCGGTGCTCGCGGACCGGGTATGGTGGGGCGGCGTCGCCAAGACGCTGGTGTTCATGCCGATGGCGATCTCCTTCGTCGGCGCCGCGGTGATCTGGCGATTCATCTACGCCTATCGCGGCCCGGACCAGGAGCAGATCGGCCTCCTCAACGCCATCGTGACCGCGTTCGGCGGCGAGCCGCAGGCGTGGATGCAGGTGCCGTGGCTCAACTCATTTCTGCTGATGGCGATCCTCATCTGGATCCAGACCGGATTTGCCATGGTGATCCTCGCCGCGGCGCTTCGCGGCATTCCGCATGAGACGATCGAGGCGGCGCGGATCGACGGCGCCACCGAGCGACAAATCTTCTTCGGCATCCTGGTTCCGCAGATCGGCGGCACGATCATCGTCGTGTGGACGACGATCACCATCATCGTCCTCAAAGTCTTCGACATCGTCTACGCGATGACCAATGGCGAGTACGGCACGCAGGTGCTTGCCAACCTGATGTACCGCTGGACCTTCATCAGCGGCGATTCCGGTCGCGGCGCGGCGGTTGCGATGGTGATCATGCTCGCCGTGTTGCCGATCATGATC
>CAYOBK010000292.1:0-10703 GCA_964402275.1 uncultured Bauldia sp. | reverse complement strand
GAAGACGTCGAGCGCGCCCTCGTGCAGCTCGCCCGCGCCAACGCCACCTATTCGGCGAAGAAGGCCCCGGCCGAAGAGGGCGACCGTGTCACGCTGGACTATGTCGGCAAGCTCGGCGGCGAGCCGTTCGAAGGCGGATCGGACAAGGGCACGCAGCTGGTCCTCGGCTCCAGCCAGTTCATCCCGGGATTCGAGGAGCAGCTGGTCGGCGTGAAGCCCGGCGAGGCGCGGACCCTCAGCATCACGTTTCCGGCCGATTACGGGGCCAGGCACCTGGCCGGCAAGGAGGCGACATTCGACGTTTCGGTCAAGGAAGTCTGGACGCCCGACAGCGTCTCGGTCGACGACGCTTTGGCCGAGAAGCTCGGCCTCGAGTCAGTAGCCAAGCTGAGGGATGCAGTCCGCCGGCAGCTGGACAGCCAGAACGGCCCGCTCGTGCGCCAGCGGGTGAAGCGGCTTCTCCTCGACTCCCTCGACGACATGCACAAATTCGAGCCGCCGCCGACGATGGTCGAGCAGGAGTTCCAGGCGATCTGGCGGGAAGTCCTGGCCGATCTCAAGAACCGCGACAAGTCCTTCGAGGACGAGGGATCGACCGAGGACGAGCAGCGCACCAATTATCGGGAGATCGCCGACCGGCGGGTACGGCTCGGCCTTGTGCTCGCCGAGATCGGCGAGCGCAACCGGATCGACGTGAGCGAGGCCGATCTGCAGCGCGCGCTCTCCGAGGAGATCCGGCGGAACCCGGGCCGCGAGAAGGAGGTGGCCGAGCTGTACCGGTCGAACCCCGCTGCCGTCAGCCGGCTGCGGGCTCCCTTGTTCGAGGACAAGGTCATCGACTTTCTCATGGAGCTCGTGGACGTCACGGACAGGCAGGTGACCCGCGAGGAGCTGATTGCCCTGATCGAGGCGGAGGACACCGGACCGAGCGAGTCTGAGGCCGACTAGGCCAATCCCCGGAAATCCGGACGACGTGATCCCGTCGTCCCTTTGCGGCGGGCGCCTTCGGGCCTACATAATCGCCGCGGCATCGCCGCGGCCGCTGCGGATTCGCGGCCTCGCAACGAAGCAGGAAGGAACGGGCGTCGATGCGCGATCCACTCGAATATACGATGAATACCCTGGTGCCGATGGTTGTCGAGCAGACCAACCGGGGCGAGCGCGCCTACGACATATACTCGCGGCTGCTCAAGGAGCGCGTCATCTTCGTGACCGGACCGATCGAGGATTACGGCGCCTCGCTGATTACCGCGCAGCTTCTGTTTCTCGAGGCCGACAACCCGAAGAAGGAAATCTCGATGTACATCAACTCGCCGGGCGGCGTGGTAACGGCGGGCATGGCGATCTACGACACCATGCAGTTCGTCCGGCCGCCGGTGTCGACCTTGTGCATCGGCCAGGCGGCGTCGATGGGGTCGCTCCTGCTTGCGGGCGGAGCACCCGGGCACCGCGCCGCGCTTCCCAACGCTCGGATAATGCTCCATCAGCCCTCGGGCGGTTTTCAGGGGCAGGCATCCGATATTGAGCGGCATGCCGAAGACATCGTGAAGATGAAGCGGCGGCTCAACGAGATCTACGTTAAGCATACCAGCAAGACCTACGATGTGATCGAGCGAACCCTTGACCGTGACTATTTCATGTCGGCGGAGGAGGCGAAGGACTTCGGCCTGATCGACCGGGTCCTGACCAGCCGGGCGGAGGTGGAGGCCGCTGCCGCCGCCTGATCAACCCTAACGCGATGGCCGTCCAACCCCGCTGTGCAGCGGCGTTAAGTGTCTCTTGAACAAATCGCCGTTAGCATGCTTGGATTGTGCTTGATTTGCCTCGCGCGAACAGGGGTTGCCGACCCGTTGATTCGCGTAAACCTCAGCAGCCCGCTATCGTGGCGCCAGGTCAGGCGTGCGGCTGTGGCTTCGGAGCCAGGGAAGTGACTGAATGAGCAAAGTAAGCGGCAGCGACGGCAAGAACACGCTCTACTGCTCTTTCTGCGGAAAGAGCCAGCATGAAGTGCGCAAGCTGATCGCGGGACCCACCGTCTTCATCTGCGACGAATGCGTCGAACTTTGCATGGACATCATCCGCGAGGAGTCGAAGTCCGCGCTGGTGAAGTCGCGCGACGGCGTCCCGACACCCGGCGAGATTTGCCAGGTTCTGGACGATTATGTGATCGGCCAGACCCACGCCAAGCGCGTCCTCTCGGTCGCCGTGCACAATCATTACAAGCGGCTGAACCATGCCGCGAAGAACAACGACGTCGAGTTGGCGAAGTCGAACATCCTGCTGATCGGTCCGACCGGCTGCGGCAAGACGCTGCTGGCGCAGACGCTGGCGCGCATCCTCGATGTGCCGTTCACCATGGCCGACGCGACGACGCTCACCGAAGCCGGCTATGTCGGCGAGGACGTCGAGAACATCATTCTCAAGCTGCTGCAGGCGGCCGACTACAATGTCGAGCGCGCGCAGCGCGGCATTGTCTATATCGACGAGGTCGACAAGATCAGTCGCAAGGCGGACAACCCCTCCATCACCCGCGACGTATCGGGCGAGGGCGTTCAGCAGGCGCTGCTGAAGATCATGGAAGGGACGATCGCGAGTGTTCCGCCGCAGGGCGGCCGCAAGCATCCGCAGCAGGAATTCCTGCAGGTTGACACCACCAACATCCTGTTCATTTGCGGCGGCGCCTTCTCCGGCCTGGAGAAGATCATTTCCGACCGCGGCCGGCAGACCTCGATCGGCTTCAGCGCCAATGTCGCCGCTCCGGAGGACCGCAGGACCGGCGAACTGTTCCGCGGCGTCGAGCCCGAAGATCTCCTGAAGTTTGGGCTGATCCCGGAATTCGTCGGCCGGCTTCCGGTGGTGGCAACTCTTGAAGATCTCGACGAGGCGGCCTTGGTGACCATCCTCACCGAGCCGAAAAATGCCCTCGTCAAGCAGTATCAGCGGCTGTTCGACATGGAGAATGTGGAGCTGACCCTGCACCCTGACGCCCTGGTCACGATCGCCAGGAAGGCGATCGATCGCAAGACCGGCGCCCGCGGCCTTCGGTCGATCCTGGAGTCGATCCTCCTGGAGACGATGTTCGAACTCCCCGGGCTCGACGGCGTTCAGGAGGTGGTGATTTCGCCGGAGGTCGCCGAAGGCAACGCCAGGCCGCTCTACATCTATTCTGAGCGCCGCGAAGACGTCGGCTCGAGCGCCTGACGAACGGCCTGTGAAGCCCGGTCCGCCGGGGTTGACAGCCGGTGGTCCGACGCCCACCTGAAAGGGCTCCCGGTGCTGTGTTGCGGTAGCGGTCATGGGCCTTCTTCCGGCCCGATTTCGAAGGCCGGACTGGACCAGCCGAGGCAACCGATCGCTCGCCGTGATCGGAGGAAGGGTTCGCCATGACCGCCGAAACAAAACGAAAAACGCCCGCCGTGACAGCCGGCAACCGCTATCCGCTGCTCCCGTTGCGCGACATCGTCGTTTTTCCTCACATGATCGTTCCGCTCTTCGTCGGCCGCGAGAAGTCGATTCACGCGCTCGAAGAGGTCATGCGGGCCGACAACCAGATCCTTTTGGCGACCCAGAAGGACCCGAGCCACGACGATCCGAAGCCCGACGCCATCTTCGGGATCGGGACGCTGGCGACCGTCCTCCAATTGCTGAAGCTCCCGGACGGCACCGTGAAGGTTCTCGTCGAAGGCGCGAATCGCGCCAGGATCACCCGCTTCACCGACAACGACGCCTACTTCGAGGCGGAGGCGGAAGTGATCGCCGACGCGATTGGGAGCGAGGTCGAGGTCGAAGCGCTGGCGCGCTCGGTGATTACCGAGTTCGACAACTATGTGAAGCTCAACAAGAAGATCTCGCCCGAGGTCATCGGTGCGGTGACGCAGATCGAGGACCACTCGAAGCTGGCCGACACCGTCGCGTCGCACCTCGCCATCAAGATCGCCGACAAGCAGGCAATCCTTGAGCTAGGCACCGTTTCCGAGCGGCTCGAGCGCGTGCTCGAGATGATGGAGAGCGAGATGTCCGTTCTCCAGGTCGAGCGGCGCATCCGCTCGCGCGTCAAGCGCCAGATGGAGAAGACGCAGCGCGAGTACTACCTTAACGAGCAGATGAAGGCGATTCAGAAGGAGCTCGGCGAGTCGGAGGAGGGGACCGACGAACTGGCCGAGCTCGAACGCCGGATCGAGAAGACGCGCCTGTCGAAGGAGGCTCGCGAGAAAGCGACCGCCGAGCTGAAGAAGCTTCGGCAGATGAGCCCGATGTCGGCCGAGGCGACCGTCGTCAGGAACTACCTCGACTGGCTGCTCGGCATTCCGTGGAACAAGCGTTCGCGCGTGAAGAAGGACCTCAACTTCGCGCAGGAGGTCCTGGACGCCGACCATTTCGGCCTCGAAAAGGTCAAGGACCGGATCGTCGAGTACCTCGCCGTCCAGAGCCGGTCCAACAAGCTGAAGGGCCCGATCCTCTGCCTCGTCGGCCCGCCCGGTGTCGGCAAGACGTCGCTCGGCAAGTCGATCGCTCGCGCGACCGGCCGCGAATTCGTGCGCATGTCGCTCGGCGGCGTCCGCGACGAAGCCGAGATCCGCGGTCACCGGCGGACGTATATCGGCTCGATGCCCGGCAAGGTGATCCAGTCGATGCGGAAGGCGAAGCGGTCGAACCCGCTCTTCCTCCTCGACGAGGTCGACAAGATGGGGATGGACTTCCGCGGCGACCCGTCATCGGCGCTGCTGGAGGTGCTCGACCCGGAACAGAACAGCACGTTCAACGACCACTATCTCGAGGTCGACTACGACCTTTCCGACGTGATGTTCGTCACCACGGCGAACACGCTGAACATCCCTCCGCCGCTGATGGACCGGATGGAGATCATCCGCATCGCCGGCTACACCGAGGATGAGAAGGTCGAGATCGCGCGCCGGCACCTGATGCCGAAGACCCTGCGGGAGCACGGCCTGTCGGCCGAGGAATTCCAACTCGCCGGCGACGCTCTCCGCACCATCATCCGCCGCTACACCCGCGAGGCCGGCGTTCGCAATCTCGAACGAGAGATGGCGACGATCGCGCGGAAGGTGGTCAAGAACCTGCTTCTGTCGAAGAAGAAGTCGGTTCGTGTCACCGCCAGGAATCTGGAGGATTACCTTGGTGTCCCCCGCTTCCGCTACGGCGAGGTCGAGGGCGAGGATCAGGTCGGCGTTGTGACCGGCCTTGCCTGGACCGAGGTCGGCGGCGAGCTCTTGACGATCGAAGGCGTGATGATGCCTGGCAAGGGCCGCATGACGGTCACCGGCAACCTTCGCGACGTGATGAAGGAGTCGATCTCGGCGGCGGCATCCTATGTTCGCAGTCGTGCGATCACCTTCGGCATCGAACCGCCGATGTTCGAGAAGAAGGACATCCACGTCCACGTGCCGGAAGGCGCCACGCCCAAGGATGGGCCGTCGGCGGGCGTGGCTATGGCGACGGCCATCGTCTCGGTGATGACCGGGATCCCGGTCCGGCGCGACGTTGCGATGACCGGCGAGATCACGCTTCGCGGGCGGGTGCTGCCGATCGGCGGCCTCAAGGAGAAGCTGCTCGCGGCGCTCCGGGGCGGGATCCGGACGGTGCTGATCCCGGAGGAGAACGTCAAAGATATCTCCGAACTCCCCGATAGCCTCAAGAAGGGCCTTAATCTCGTCCCGGTCGCCAGAATGGACGACGTGGTAAAAAAGGCGCTCCTCCGGACGCCTGAGCCGATTGTCTGGGATGAGCCGGAAGCCACTGAAAAAGAAGCAAAAATCGTGGCTGACGAGGAGCCGGGCGAGGGCATTACAGCCCATTGACCTGCGAACGATGAAAAAGCGCCCGCTCCGGCGGGCGCTTTTCTTTGTATTGCCGATCTGCATTTTCCACAAAACGGCGGAAATCCGTGGGTTATAACTTGCCTGGCTTGCCGTTTGGCGGGAGGGTGGCGCCGCGGTGGCCGTGGTTTTTTAGGTGGAAGAGCGAGATCCAACACGGAAAGGGGATTTCATGAACAAGAACGATGTTATCGCCGCGGTTGCGGATAAGACTGGCATGTCGAAAGCCGCGGCGGGGCAGGCGGTGGATTCGACGTTCGATGTCATCACCGACGCTCTGAAGGCCGGTGACGAGGTCAAGATCATCGGGTTCGGCAATTTCAGTGTCGCCCACCGCGCGGCCTCGATGGGCCGCAATCCGCGGACAGGCGACGCCATCCATATCGCGGCGTCCAAGACCCCCAAATTCAAGGCGGGCAAAGGGCTGAAGGACTCGGTCAACAGCTGAGCTCTGAGCGCCGTCCGGCGCTTTTTGACGAAATGAGCGGTTGTCACGGTGCTGCGTGCCGCCTACATCGGCGGGACGCTGCGCCGTGTTGTCATGGGCGGTTAGCTCAGTTGGTAGAGCGCCACGTTTACACCGTGGATGTCGGGAGTTCGAGCCTCTCACCGCCCACCATCCGGCGGCGCGGGCGGTCGTCCCGCCTGGGCTCGACGTGCAAGACGGGAGCGCGGCCTGCCGAGTTGACTTGCCGCGGGCCCTGCCGTAACCCCGCGAAAGCTGGCGTGCCCGGGAGCAGCCGGTCCGCGGGGGTGTAGCTCAGTTGGTTAGAGCGTCGGCCTGTCACGCCGAAGGTCGCGGGTTCGAGCCCCGTCACTCCCGCCACTTTCACGTTTTTCGACCCGGACCATTCACCACGCCACATGTCCTTGTCGACCAGTCGCTTCTTGCGGTTTACTGTGCCTGTGCCCGCCGCCAGGCCGCCGGTGTCAGGTTCATAACGCCCCGGAAGACCCGGCCAAGATGGCTTTGATCGACGAAGCCGCAGGCAACGGCCACCTCGTTCAGCCCAACCCGGTCGTCCCGCATCATTTCCGCCGCTCGACGGACACGCTCCTGCAGGAGCCAGCGATGAGGGGGCATGCCGAAGGTTTCACGGAAGCACTTCGCGAAATGGCCGGATGAAAGACCGCATGCCCGCGCCAGCTCCTGAAGCGTCACATCGTGTTCCAAGCGATCGCGCATCATGTCGGCCACACGCCGTTTCTGCCACGGCGCCAGCCCGTTTCCTCCCCTTCCCGCCGGAGTTGGCGCGCCCGGTCCGTCGAGGTTCGCCAGATGCGCCGCCGCTGCCTGCACGACGTGATCGGCAAACAGGGCCGACAGCTCCGACGGTCGGGCAAAGGATGGCAGGAGAGCAAGTGCAAGCTGGTGCATGACCGGGTCGGGGCGACTGTCCTCGAAGGATCGCATCATCGGCGTCCGGTCTCGCCCTGCCTCTCGCGCCGCATCGTCAAGCATCGACTGCTCGATACGAAGGTTGATGGTCTCGAACGGCGGGAACATCAGGGCCCGCCACGTCAATCGGAGATCGCAGATCTGGAGCATCCCAACCGGGCTCGCGATCGCGCCCAGGGACTTCCCGCTCCGCCAGATGTCCGCCCGATCCATCGGCCGAAGGTGCATCGCTGTCATATAGGCGTCTCCGACGCCAAAGGGTGGAGTCAGAAAGGGCTCGACATCGGTCTCCTCAGACGTCTCCAGCCGGGTGTGGACCGCGAGAAGCACACCCTTCCGCAGCATCTTAACGAACGGCGCACGGACATCGCCCGAATCGGAAAGCGAGTTGGAGCTGTCATTTCCCACTGGTTTTGATCCCCGGCGGTCGAAGCGGGATCACGGAAGTGGGCCCGAGAATGCCGGGACTCTCTGCCACAAACAAACGTCACCTCCGTTTCGTACCAAGTCCGATCGATTGTCCAATCTTGGCCAGCCGCTTGCAGGTGATGCTTCAGCAGGCCGGGAATCCCCTCGGCCAGATTAACTGGAGACTGTCATGCCAAACATAGCAAAGATTCTGGCAGGGCTCGGATTGGGAGTGGCGATCATGTCGACAACGACGACTTCGTCCCCGGCTCAGACGCCGGCAGGCGTTCGCAATATCGTGCTGGTCCACGGCGCCTGGGCCGATGGTTCGGGCTGGCGCGGCGTCTACGACACACTTGTCGCCGAAGGGTACAACGTGACGATGGTCCAGAATCCGCTGACCTCGCTAGCCGACGACGTCGCCGCGGTCGACCGGGTTCTCGCCCGGCAGGACGGCCCGACGATCCTCGTAGGCCATTCCTACGGGGGAGCGGTGATCACCGAAGCCGGCGACGATCCAAAGGTCGTCGGCCTGGTCTATGTCGCAGCGTTCGCTCCCGATGTCGGGGAGTCGGTGTTCGGCCTTTTGGCCGGTGGCCCGCAGCCGCCGATCGAAATCAGCGCGGACGGCTTCGCGTTCTTCAATCGCGATGCGTTCGTCGTCGCCTTTGCGAGCGGCCTCGATCCGGTGCTGGCGGCATTCCTCGCCGACGTTCAGGTACCGATCTCCGTGGAGCAGGCGGGGGCCATGCCGCTTGCCGTCGCGGCCTGGCACGACAAGCCGAGCTGGTACGTGGTCGCCGCCGACGATCACATCATTCCACCCGATGCCCAGCGTCAGATGGCCGCTAGGGCGGGGGCAACTGTCACCGAGCATCCCGGAGCCGGCCATATCGCCTTTGTCGTCGACCCCGCAGTGGCCGCCGGGGCCATCATCGCCGCGGCCCGCGCCGCTGCGCCCTAAGCGGTCGGCCGCGAGGTCACGGCGCGTCCGGCCCTGCTTCGGGCCGGACGCCTTCGCGCGCACCACGTCCGCCGCGATCGCCGCGCAGGACAGCAACGCCGATCCAATGATCCGCCTCGGAACGGCGGCGGCGTTCTCGGGCGGCGCGCCGCGGCGCTCGTTCCTTTGCTTTCCCGCGTGCCGGGCGGCGACGTAGATTCCGCGGTCTCTCGCGGAGGTCATCTTCCTTGCCGGATTTTGCGTTGTTCGCGCTGGTCGGCTTTGCCGGCCAGCTGGTCGATGGTGCCCTGGGCATGGCCTACGGCGTCATCTGCTCGACATTCCTGCTGTCGGCCGGCGTCGCCCCGGCGGCCGTATCGGCGAGCGTTCACGCCGCGGAGGTATTCACGACCGCCGCCTCCGGCATATCGCATCTCTGGCACGGCAACGTCGACAAGCGTCTGTTCATGCAACTCGCGCCGGCGGGCATCCTTGGCGGCATCGCCGGGGCATACTTCCTCACCGGCATCGATCCCGAGGTCATCCGGCCGGTCGTGGTCGTCTATCTCGGGGTGATGGGTGCGGTCATCCTCGTGAGGGTGTGGCGCGACCGGCCGGAACGCCAGCTCGGCAGCGTCAAGGTCAGCCTTCTCGCAGGCGTCGGCGGCTACCTCGATGCGATGGGCGGCGGCGGATGGGGACCGGTGGTCGCCGGGACGCTTGTAAGCGGCGGCGGCCGGACGCGCCATGTGATCGGGACCGTCAACGCGGTGGAATTCCTCGTCACGGTTGCCGCCTCGGCGACATTCGTATGGGCCTTGCTCAGCGGCCATTGGCGCGAGGCGGATGGATTGACGTCGCACGCCGCGGCAGTCGGCGGGCTTATTGTCGGCGGACTGGTGGCGGCGCCGATCGCCGGCTACGCGACGAAGTTGGCCCCACGGCGATTGTTGACCGCCGCCGTCGGCATCATTGTCGTTGCGATTGCGCTTTATCAGTCCTGGCAGTTGCTCGCCTGACCTCCGCCCTGCCTGGGCCGGCGGCCGCGCATTCAACCCGCCGATTCCCGCGCGTTTTCGCGGCGGGTGAGGCCATTTGTCCCCGCGACAATCCGGGTATCGACGCCGCAGACCGATCATGCCACCATCGGCGGTTCGGGGAGTGGAACGGACCGGGGCGACAGGGTGGAAGCACTGCTGCAAGACTATGTGCCGCTGGTGGTGTTCATCGGCGTGGCGCTGCTGATCGGCCTGGCGTTGCTGGTGACGCCCTTTGTGGTCGCTTACAAGAACCCCGACCCGGAGAAGCTGTCGGCCTATGAGTGCGGCTTCAACGCGTTCGACGACGCACGGATGCGGTTCGACGTGCGTTTCTACCTCGTCGCGATCCTGTTTATCATCTTCGACCTCGAAGTCGCGTTCCTGTTTCCCTGGGCCGTGTCGTTCGGGACGCTCGGGTGGTTCGGCTTCTGGTCGATGGTCCTGTTCCTGACCGTGCTCACGATCGGTTTCGTGTACGAGTGGAGAAAGGGAGCCTTGGAATGGGACTGAGCAAGGACGGCACGCTGATCGCGCCGGCGCCGGCGGGTGCCGTTGATCCGGCGACCGGCCGCCCGGTCGGCGCCAGCGATCCACTGTTCCGTGAGGTCAGCGCGGAACTCGCCGACAAGGGATTTCTGGTCACTGCCACCGACGATCTCATCAATTGGGCGCGGACCGGGTCGCTGATGTGGATGACCTTCGGTCTTGCCTGCTGTGCCGTCGAGATGATGCAGATGTCGATGCCGCGCTACGATGTCGAGCGCTTCGGCTTCGCGCCGCGAGCCTCGCCCCGCCAGTCGGACGTGATGATCGTGGCCGGCACGCTGACCAACAAGATGGCGCCGGCTCTTCGCAAGGTCTACGACCAGATGCCGGAACCGCGCTACGTGATCTCGATGGGATCCTGCGCTAATGGCGGCGGCTATTACCACTATTCCTACGCCGTGGTCCGCGGCTGCGACCGCATCGTCCCGGTCGACATCTATGTGCCCGGCTGTCCGCCCACGGCCGAGGCGCTGCTCTACGGCGTGCTCCTTCTGCAGCGGAAGATCCGCCGCACGGGCACCATCGAGCGC
>CAYOBK010000291.1:0-2074 GCA_964402275.1 uncultured Bauldia sp. | reverse complement strand
GCCGCGGCGAGCGAGGCCGGCGTTTCCGGGCTGATGGAGGTCGCCGCCCGCGTTCCGCTGTCGCGCGCCACCATCCGAACATTCGAGCGGCTGTCGCCGCAATCGACGATCCGCGATGCCGCCGACGCGGTGCTCGGAACGACGCAGCACGAATTCCCCGTGGTCGACGGCGGTGGGCGGATGCGCGGCGTCGTCACGCGGTCGGCGATCGTCGCGACGCTGAAGGGGCGAGGGCCGGACACGCCGGTGCTCGAGGCGATGACGGAGGTGCCGACGGTGCCGGAAGGAACGCGGCTTGCGACAGTGGTCAGGAAGATCGTCGAGGAGGGCGTGCCGATCGTCGGCGTGGTCGACGGCGACGGCGTGCTCGTCGGCTATGTGTCGAACGAGAATCTGTCGGAACTCTTGATGCTCCGGGACGGCCTCGGCCCCACGCCGGGCGCGCCGGGGCCATGGCAAAGAGCGGGCCGGATCGACCGCTGACCCGGCGCCACCCGACGGCCGACATTGGCCGCCCGGCCGGCTCCCCTGCGTCATCTTGGTCGGAGCAGGGTGGCCACTTGCGCGAATCTTGAACTTTCCCTAGAGGTCGCGGCGGGACACCCCTCCCCAATGAGGGGCGGCTATCTGCGAGGGTAGAGCTCGATGATCGAAATAGCGCGGCCGGCGCGACGGCCGGCCAATCCCCGTTTCTCCTCAGGACCCTGCGCCAAGCGCCCCGGCTGGTCGCTCGATGCGCTGAAGAACGGCATTTACGGGCGCTCGCATCGTTCGGCGATCGGCAAGGCGCGCCTCAAACAGGCGATCGATCTCACGCGTGAGGTCCTGGAGGTGCCGGTCGATTTCCGCATCGGCATCGTGCCGGCGTCGGACACCGGTGCGGTCGAAATGGCGATGTGGTCGCTGCTCGGGCCGCGGGGCGTCGACGTCCTCTATTGGGAGTCGTTCAGCGAGGGCTGGGCGGTCGACGCCGAGACGCAGCTGAAGATACCCGGAACGCGGGTCATCAGCGCCGATTACGGCCATCTTCCCGATCTGTCGGCGGTCGATTTCGATCACGACGTGATCTTCCCGTGGAACGGCACCACCGCCGGCGTCCGCGTGCCGGACGGCGACTGGATCCCGGCGGATCGCGACGGCCTCACGATCTGCGATGCGACATCGGCCGCCTTCGCGCAGGACTTGCCGTTCGACAAGCTCGATGCCACGACCTTCTCATGGCAGAAGGTGATGGGCGGCGAGGCGGCGCACGGAGTCCTCATCCTCAGCCCGCGGGCGGTCGAGCGGCTGCTGACGCACCGGCCGTCCTGGCCGGTGCCGAAGGTGTTCCGCCTGGTCGAGAAGGGGCGGCTCATCGAAGGCATTTTCAAGGGCGAGACGATCAACACGCCGTCGATGATGGCGGTCGAGGACTATATCGACACCTTGAACTGGGGGAAGTCGATCGGCGGGCTCAAGGTGCTGAAGGCGCGCGCCGACGCCAACACCAGGGTGCTGAGCGACTGGGTGGAGCGGACGCCGTGGGTCGATTTCCTCGCGATCGATCCGGCGACGCGCTCCAACACGTCGGTGTGTCTGTCGATCGTCGACCCGGATGTCGTGGCGGCGGGCGCGGTCGCGGACGTCGCCAGAGGCGTCGTGAAGGTGCTCGAAGACGAGGGCGTCGCCTACGACATCGGCTCCTATCGCGACGCGCCGCCCGGCCTTCGCATCTGGGCCGGCGGGACGGTGGAAGCCTCCGACGTCGTGGCGCTGACCGACTGGCTCGATTGGGCCTTCGCCCGCCAGAAGGCGGCGCTGAGCACGGCGGCCTGACGCCCGTGAAGTTCGGCGTCGTCGCGACCTTGAGAGTGTGATCGATGTCTCCCCGCGTCCTCATCTCCGATGCGCTGTCGGAAACCGCCGTCGCGATCTTCACGCGCCGCGGCGTCGCGGTCGACTACCGGCCGGAACTCGGCGCCGACAAGCCGGCGCTCGCCGAGGCCATCGGCGCATATGACGGGCTCGCCGTGCGCTCGCTCAGCAAGGTCACGTCCAAGGTCATCGAGCGGGCCGGCAACCTCAAGGTCATCGG
>CAYOBK010000290.1:0-6151 GCA_964402275.1 uncultured Bauldia sp. | reverse complement strand
ATGGTGACGCCGGATCCGGCATTCGACCCCCGCATCCATATCTGGGGAACACTGGAGGCGCGGCTGCAAACGGTCGACCTGCTCGTCATCGGCGGTCTCGACGAAGGCGCTTGGCCGGCCGAGGCGAGGACGGATGCCTGGCTGTCACGCCGGATGCGCGCCATGGTCGGGTTGCCGCCTCCGGAACGGCGGATCGGACTTGCGGCGCATGATTTCTGCCAGGCGGCGGCGGCCGAACGCGTGATCCTCAGCCGCGCCAAACGCCGCGGCGGCACGCCGACCGTAGCGTCGCGATGGGTTCAGCGCATCGGTGCGCTTGCGGGAAAAGAACGGATGGACGCGCTTCGGGCGCGCGGCGGGCGTTTCCTCTCCCTGGCGCGACGGCTCGACACCGTGCCGCCGGGCGAGGTGAGGCCCGCGCTGCGGCCGGCGCCGACTCCGAAGATCGAAGCGCGGCCGCGCGAGCTTTCCGTGACCGCGATCGAGACCCTGATCCGCGACCCCTATGCCGTCTACGCCCGCCGCATCCTGCAGCTCGAGCCGCTCGACCCGATCGGCCAGCGCGCCGATCACCGGCTGCGCGGTTCACTGATCCACGAGGCGTTCGCCGATTTCACCCGCGAATGGCGCGGGCCGTTCGACCGAAAGGCGCGCGAGCGGTTCCTCGAACTCTGGCGGCATCATTTCGAGGCGATCGAGGCCTATCCGGAAGTGCATACCGTCTGGCTGCTCCGCGCCGAGGAAATCGCCGATTGGCTCGTCGCCTGGGAGGCGGGGCGCGCCAGCGGCGTCGCTTCGCGGCACGCGGAGTTACAGGGCCAACTAATTTTCGGGACGGCCGGCGGCGAATTCACGCTGAACGCCCGGGCCGACCGTATCGACGTCCTCGCGGACGGCCGGATCGGGATATTCGACTACAAGACCGGCGTGCTGGCGACGGCGAAGCAGGTGCTCCTGTTCCAGCCGCAATTGGCGCTCGAAGGCGCGATGGCGCATTCGGGCGCGTTCGGCGCGGAGTTCAAGGAGCGCTCGATTGCGGAACTCGCCTGGATCGGCGTCGGGCGCGTTTCGAGAGGCGACGTGCTGCGATCCGCCGTCGATCCGGAGGCCAAGGCCGACGCGGATGCGGTCGCCGAGGAATCGCTCAGGCGCCTCCGCCGCCTGATCGAGGCCTATGAGGACCCGTCGCAGGGCTACGTTTCGCAGGCGCGGCCGATGTTCGAGCGACGGTTTCCAGGCGACTATGATCACCTCGCCCGCGTCTCGGAGTGGCGCTACGCCGCGAGGCCGCGCCCATGACCGCGCACGCGCTCGATCCCACCACCCATCGACGGCAACTCGAAGCCTCCGCACCCGACCGCTCGGTCTGGGTCTCGGCCAATGCAGGGTCGGGGAAAACGCACGTGCTGGCGCAGCGGGTCATTCGGCTCCTCCTCGCCGGCGCCGATCCGGCGCGGCTTTTGTGCCTCACCTTCACCAAGGCCGCGGCGGCGGAGATGGCCACCCGCGTGTTCAGGCAGCTCGGCGAATGGGTGCTGGTGCCCGATGCGAAGCTCGACGAGACGCTCGAGCTCATGGAAGGACGGCGCCCCAAGCCCGAACTTCGGGCGCGGGCGAGGCGCCTGTTCGCGCTGGCGCTGGAGACGCCGGGCGGCCTCAAGATCCAGACGGTCCACGCCTTCTGCGAGCGCCTCTTGCATCAGTTCCCGTTCGAGGCGGGCGTCGCCGGACACTTCCAGGTTTTGGAGGAGACGGCCGCGCGAGTCCTTATCGGCGACGCGCGGCGGAAAGTGCTGGGAAGAGCGGCGGCGAACCTGTCGAGCCCGCTCGGCGAGGCGCTCCGGCGCGTCGTGCTGACCGCGAGCGACCGCAGCCACGAGGACGCGATCGCCGAGTTGATCGAGGACAGAAGCGCTTTCGACCGCTGGATCGCCGCCGCCGGGTCGTTCGACAGCGCTCTGGCCGAACTGCGCGGCGCGCTCGGGCTCGACGACGTGGCGTCACCGGAGGAAGCCGAAGCCACGATCCTCGGCGGAGCGCCGTTGGCTCATGAGGAGCTGGCGCGGCTTGTGGCCGAGCTACGCGGTACCGGCAGCGCCCAGGACGGCAAGGCCGCGGACAGGCTCGAGCCCTATTTCTACGCCGCCGACGAAGCCGGCCGGGTCGCCGCCTATCGGGATTTCTTCTGCCGGGCCGATGGCGGGGTCAGGAAGGCGAGCGGGCTCGTCACCAACAAGGTCCGGAGCGCGTGGCCGGAGATCGACGAAAGGCTGACCGCCGAATGCCGGCGGCTCGAAGAGCTGATCGAGACCGTCAATGCCGCCGAGTGCTATGCGCTGAGTGCCGCGGTTCTCCGCCTCGCCGACGCGGTGCTTGCCGCCTACCAGCGGGAGAAGGCCGTCCGCGGCCTCCTCGATTTCGACGATCTGATCGTCAGGACGCTCGACCTCCTGTCGCGGTCAGGAGCGGCCCGCTGGGTGCACTACAAGATCGATCAGGGAATCGACCATATCCTGCTCGACGAGGCGCAAGACACCAGCCCCGGCCAATGGCGGGTGATCCGGGCGCTGGCCGACGAGTTCTTCGCCGGCGAGGGTGGACGCGACCGGACGCGGACGCTGTTCGCCGTCGGCGACGAGAAGCAGTCGATCTATTCGTTCCAGGGCGCCGTGCCGGCGTGGTTCAGCCGCGTCAAGCGAGAGGTCGCCGAGCGCGCCGGCGGCGCCGGCCAGCCCTTCAGCGACGTCGAACTCACCGTTTCGTTCCGTTCGACTCCCGACATTGTCGGCGCGGTCGACGCGATCTTCAGGCCGGTCGCGGCGCATACCGGTCTTTCGGCCGAGGCCAAGGCACCGGTCCATGAAGCGATCCGGCGCGGCGAGCCGGGTATGGTCGTCGTGTGGCCGATGGAGCCGCAGCCGGAGCAGCCGGAACCAGGCGAGTGGGCCGAGCCGCTCGACCATATCGGCGACTCGGCGCCGGAGGCGAAGCTCGCCAACCGGATCGCCGCGACGATCCGTTCCTGGCTCGACCCCGGCGCGCCGGCGCGTCTCGAATGCGGCAAGCCGATCCGGCCCGGCGAGATCCTGATCCTCACGCGGCGGCGCGGCCCGCTTTCCGAAGCGATCAACCGCGCTCTCAAGGCGAGCGGCGTGCCCGTCGCCGGCGCAGATCGTCTTGCCCTCGCCGATCACATCGCCGCCAGGGATCTGATCGCGCTCGGCGACGTCGTGCTGCAGGACCGTGACGATCTCTCGCTGGCGACGGTGCTGAAGTCGCCGCTGTTCGGCTTGTCGGAGGAGGCGCTCTTCGCGCTCGCCTACGATCGGGGAGTGCGCTCGCTGTGGTATGCGCTCAAGGACGCCTCCGATGCCGAACCGTTCGCTTCGGCGTTCCGCGCGCTGTCGGCGCTCCGCGCGCGCGCCGACGCGGTCGGGCCGTTCGCGTTCTACGCCGAAGTGCTCGGGCCGGGCGGCGGACGGCACCGATTTGCCGAGCGGCTGGGTGCCGAAGCCGACGATCTTCTCGACGAGTTCCTGGCGCAAGCACTCGCGTTCGAACGGATCGAGACGCCGTCGCTGCAAGGTTTCCTCGACTGGATGCGATCCACCGCGACGGAAATCCGCCGCGAGACGGATACAGCTCAGAACGAGATCCGCGTGATGACCGTGCACGGCGCCAAGGGCCTCGAAGCCGATATCGTGTTCCTCGTCGACGACGGTTCGGCGCCGGTTTCTCCCGGGCACGATCCGAACTTTCTCGCGATCACCGACGATCCCGACGCTGCCGAGCCGGCCCCGCTCGTCTGGGCCCGCGGCAGCCGCAAGAAGCCGAACGTCGTCAAGACGCTGCTCGACGACCACCGCGAACGCGACAAGCAGGAGTATCGCCGCCTCCTCTATGTCGGTGCGACGCGGGCGCGCGATCGGCTCTATGTCTGCGGAACGTTCAAGGACAATGCCACCGACAGGAGCGGCGGCTGGCACGCGCTGGTGTCGGATGCGTTGCTGCCCGCCGCAACGGAAGCTGCTGCCATCGACGGGACACCGGCCTCTGTGTGGCAAGCACCGCGAGGGGCGCAGCCGGTCACGGGAGCGGCCGAAACGGAACCCGCGAAGACGGCGCCGGTGCCCGAGCCTCCATGGCTCCGCAAACCGGTGACGGCGGCGCGGGTTATGCGCGTCATCAAGCCGTCGGAGGCGATCGAAGCGCCCGAATATGGCGACGGCCGCGCTGCCTTTGCGGCGCGACGCGAGGGAGCCGAGAGCGCCCTTCGCCGCGGCCGTCTCATCCACCGGCTGCTCGAGGCGCTCCCGGAGCAGCCGGCAGATCAGCGCCGCGACATTGCCACGAGATACCTCGCCGCGGTCGCGGCCGACCTTGCCGAGGACGCCCGAAACCAGATGATCGGAGAGGTCGCTGCGATCCTCGACGACGCACGCTTTGCCGCAGTCTTCGCTCCGGGGAGCCGGGCCGAGATCGACGTCGCCGGCGAGATCGAGGCGGGCGACGGAGCGGCGTCGCTCAGCGGCCGGATCGACCGTCTGGCGGTCACGGATCACGAAGTGCTGATCGTCGACTACAAAACCAATCGGCCCGCGCCGGCGAGTCTCGAATCGGTGCCGGAAGTCTATTTCGCCCAGCTCGCGCTTTACGCCCGCATCCTCGTCCGTCTCTACCCGAATCGGGCGATTCGGAGCGCGCTGCTTTGGACCGATATCCCGGCGCTGATGGAGGTCCCGCCGGAGCGCCTCGCCCGCGCCGAAAGCAAGGCGATCGGCGGCGCCCAGGCAGGACACCGGGGCGGCCCGCGACCGGTTGCCCCGTCCGCTTGACGCTCGACCCCACCCTACCTACGTTCCCGTCATTCTCCTAAGCGAGGTTCTCACATGACAAATCACGTAACCGACGGTTCGTTCGAGCAGGACGTACTGAGGTCCGCCGAGCCGGTCGTCGTCGACTTCTGGGCCGAGTGGTGCGGGCCTTGCCACGCCATCGCGCCGGCGCTGGAAGAGCTCGCTACCGAACTCGACGGGAAGGTCACCATCGCCAAGCTCAATATCGACGAGAACCCGCAGACCGCGATCCGCTACGGCGTTCGATCGATCCCGACGCTGATCATGTTCAAGAACGGCGAGCCCATGGCGATGCAAGTGGGCGCGGCGCCCAAGAGCCGGTTGTCGGACTGGATCCAAAAGGCGATCTGATCGTCGAGGCAATCGTTCCGGAAAAGAGGGCCGCAGATGCGGCCCTTTTTCTTTGTGCCACGAAGCCGGCAAAACGTGCGGTCGTAGTGCCCGGCGAAGCAGCCTATCGTGAGGTCCGTCCTCCCACGACGAAAGGGCACCCGCAACCGATGCCAATGAATGTAACCGATACTTCCTTCGAGCGCGACGTTCTCCAATCCGAGGCGCCGGTCCTTGTCGATTTCTGGGCCGAGTGGTGCCCGCCCTGCCACGCCATCGCCCCGGCGCTCGACGAGCTCGCAGCCGAACTCCGGGACAAGGTGACGATCGCCAAGCTCAACGTCGACGAGAATCCTGACGCGGCGGCGCGCTATGGCGTTCGATCGATCCCGACGCTGATCATGTTCAAGAACGGCCAACCGACCGTGCTCCAGGTCGGGGCGGCTCCGAAAGCGCGCTTGTCGGACTGGATCCGGCGTGCGCTTTGAGCGCCGAGAGCCGGGGTGCAAGCCGCGCGTTTCGGAGCGGCTATTGCGGCGGCGTGCCGTTGGCGGCCAGGATCTGCCCGGCGAGATAGAGGGAGCCGCAGATCAGGATTCGCGCCGGCACCCCGGCGGCGGCCTTGCCGGCTATGAGGTCGATCGCGGCCTCGACGGAGCCGGCGGCGACCGCGTCGATGCCGTTGGCCGCGGCGGCGGCAACCAGTTCGGCGGGAGCGATATCGGCATGGCCCGGGATCGGAACCGCGACCAGCGAGCCGGCCAGGCCGGCGAACGGCGCGAGGAACGCGGTCGGGTGTTTGGTCGCGACCATGCCCATGATCAGATGCAGCGGGCGCGGGGCGCGCTCTTCGAGGTCGGCCATCACTTCGGCGATGGCAGCGCTGGAGCCGGCGTTGTGACCGCCGTCGAGCCACAGTTCCCCGACCGCGTCGGGCAGGCGATCGACCAGCCGGCCGGCGGAGA
>CAYOBK010000289.1:0-13829 GCA_964402275.1 uncultured Bauldia sp. | reverse complement strand
ATGCTCGACACCGCCGGCCGCACCCATGTCGACGAGCCGCTGATGGTGGAGATGGTGGAGATCAAACGCGTCGCAAGACCGCATGAGATCCTCCTTGTCGCCGACTCGCTGACCGGCCAGGACGCAGTGCAGCTTGCCTCGTCCTTCAACGATCGCGTCGGGATTTCCGGCATCGTTCTCACCCGCGTCGACGGCGACGGCCGCGGCGGTGCCGCGCTGTCGATGCGCGCCGCCACCGGGCGCCCGATCAAATTCATCGGCACCGGCGAGAAGGCGGACGCGCTCGAAGAGTTCCAGCCGGATCGCATCGCCAACCGCATCCTCGGCATGGGCGACATCGTCGGCCTCGTCGAAAAGGCGGCGGAGAGCATCGACGCCGAGCGCGCGCAGCAGCTTGCCAGGCGCATGCAGAAGGGCTCCTTCGATCTCGACGACCTCGCCGATCAGCTCCGGCAGATGCAGAGGATCGGCGGCATGTCCGGCGTGCTCGGGCTTCTCCCCGGCATCGGCAAGGTGAAGAAGCAGATCGACGCCGCCGGGCTCGACGACTCGATCTTCATCCGCCAGACGGCGATCATCTCGTCGATGACGAAGGAGGAGCGGAAGAAGCCGGAGATCCTGAAAGCCAGCCGCAAGCGGCGCATTGCCGCCGGCTCCGGCACGCGCGTCGAAGAGATCAACAAGCTCCTCAAGATGCATCGCCAGATGGCCGACATGATGAAATCGGCCGGCAGGAACAAGGGCATGCTCGGCCGGATGATGGGCGGCCTTGCCGGCGGCATGGGCATGCCGGGCGGCGGCGCGGCGCCCGAGATCGACGAGGAGACGCTCGCCCGCCTCACCCGGCCCGGCGGCATCGCTTCGGGTTTCGGCGGGCTCCCCGGCCTCGGCGGCGCCCCGCGCCTGCCCGGCCTCCCCGCCGGCGGCAAAAAGAAATGACCGCCAACAAAGCTACTATCGTCGTTCCGGCCGAGGCGGAGCCGAGAGCCGGAACCTCAGGCACGATCGAGGTTCCGGATCGGCCCGGCGGCCGTCCGGAACGACGAACGCTTGGGATTTGCCAAACAGATCAACGCTCAGGAAGGTAACAGCATGTCTCTCAGAATTCGCCTCGCCCGCGCCGGCGCCAAGAAGCGGCCCTATTACCGGATCGTCGTCGCCGACGGCCGGGCGCCGCGCGACGGCCGCTTCATCGAGAAGCTCGGGACGTTCAACCCGCTGGTGCCGAAGGAATCGGCCGAGCGGATCACGCTCAACGCCGAGCGCGTCAATCACTGGCTCGGCGTCGGCGCCCAGCCGACCGATCGGGTGCTGCGGTTCCTCGACGCCGCCGGCATCCGGGCGCGTCCGGCCCGCAACAATCCGAAGAAGGCGGTGCCGGGCAAGAAGGCGCAGGAGCGCTCGAAAGCGCGCGACGAGGCCGCCGCCGCTGCCTCGGCCGGGCCCACTGCCGAGGCCGCCGCTGAACCAATTTCGGAGGTTGCCGCCGATGGATCCGGTGAGGAAAAGACCGGCTGACGCCCTCCGCACCGACGCCCGGAGCGGCCGCGTGGTCCTGGCGCGCTTCGGCGCGCCGCACGGCGTCCGCGGCGAGATCCGGCTGAAAAGCTTCACCGAGATTCCGGCCTCCGTGGTCGAGTACAGCCCGCTGGACACCGCGGACGGCCGTCAGATCAGGTTGACGGCGGCGCGCCACGCACCGGGCGGAGCCGCCGACATGCTGATCGTCCGTGTCGCCGGCATCGGCGATCGAAGCGCCGCCGAGGCGTTGAACGGCGCCGAACTGTCGGTGCCGCGCGACCGCCTGCCGGAAGCCGCCGAAGACGACTTCTACCACGCAGATCTCGTCGGCCTCGCCGCCGAAACGCCGAGCGGCGAACGGCTGGGCACCGTTGCGGCGATCTACAATCACGGCGCCGGCGATCTCCTGGAGATCGCGGTGGCGGACGCTGCGCCGTTGCTCGTGCCCTTCACCAGGATGGCAGTGCCTCTCGTCGATATCGCCGGCGGCAGGCTGGTGGTCGATCCGCCGGCCGAGATAGACAAGGGCGGCGCGGAGGAATCGAAATGACCCCCACCGGCCGCAGAGCGACTCCGGCGACCCAACCAACTCTCCTCAAGCCGCTCATTGCCGCGAAAGCGGGAATCCACGAACAAGGCACATCCGCAATCATTGCCTCCTGGGTACCCACTTTCGCGGGGACGAGCGGAAGGATGTGAGAGCCGGCAAAGATCCGAGAGACAAGGTGACGACGACCAATGCGAACGGCATGAACACACCCTGGTCGGCGACGGTACTGACGCTCTTTCCGGAGATGTTTCCGGGTCCGCTCGGCGTCAGCCTTGCCGGCAAGGCGCTCGCCGACGGCGTCTGGTCGCTCGACGTCCGCGACATCCGCGATCATGCCGCCGACAGGCACCGGAGCGTCGACGACACGCCGGCCGGCGGCGGGCCCGGCATGGTGCTGCGTGCCGACATCCTCGCCGCCGCGATCGACACGGTTGCCCCGACGGGCGATCCGCGCCCACGCTGGCTGCTGAGCCCGCGCGGCAAACCGTTCGTTCAGGCGATGGCCCGCGAGCTCGCGACCGGTCCCGGCGTGGTCCTGATCGCCGGTCGTTTCGAGGGCGTCGACGAGCGGGTGATCGAGGCGCGCGGCCTCACCGAAATCTCCGTCGGCGATTTCGTTCTCTCCGGCGGCGAGATCGCGGCGATGGCCGTGCTCGACGCCGTTGTCCGTTTGCTCCCGGGCGTCCTCGGGAATCCCGAATCGATCGGATCGGAGAGCTTCTCGAACGGCCTGCTGGAATACCCGCAATTCACCCGCCCGCAACTGTTCGAAGGGCGTCCGATCCCGGAGGTTCTGTTGTCGGGCAACCACCAGGAGATCGCCAAATGGCGGCGCGAGCAATCGCTGCGGGTCACGCGGTCACGCCGCGCCGATCTGTTCAAGAACCGCTGAGAGACGGAGATGGCCGTCACCTACAAATCGCTCGGCGCCGCCGATCACGAATTGTTCGACGGCATGCTGCGGCTCTTCGCCGAGGTGTTTGAAGAGCCTGACAGCTATCTCGGCGCCGTTCCGAGCCGCCGATACGTCGCGTCGCTTCTCGCCGATCCGCATTTCATCGCCATGGTCGCCGCGAGCGGCGGCAAGGTGGTCGGCGCCCTGGCGGCCTATGTCCTCGACAAATTCGAGCAGGAGCGGAAGGAGGCCTATCTCTACGACCTTGCCGTTGCCGCCGATCACCGCCGTCGCGGTATCGCTACGAGGCTCATCAACGAGCTGAAGCAGGCCGCCCGGGAACGCGGCTGCTACGTCATATTTGTCCAGGCGGATCAAGGCGATACGCCGGCGATCCGGCTCTATGAATCCCTCGGCATCCGCGAGGAGGCCGTCCATTTCGACATCCCGGTGGCCGGCGCGTCATAGCCTGCGGCGCCGCGCCATCGCCCGGGGGAATCGACATTCCCGCCACACTCCTGTAATCACGCGCCCACACTCAACCGCGACGAGGTCCTTCGCAGGCCGCCCGGCACCGGGGAACGCGGGCGTGACCAATTGAGGCTTCCGGCCATGAACATCATTCAAGAGCTTGAAAAAGAGCAGGCCGACAGCATTGCCGCGCAGCGTGCGATCCCGGCCTTTGCGCCCGGCGACACGCTCCGCGTCAACGTGCGCGTCACCGAGGGCACCCGGACCCGCATCCAGGCCTATGAGGGCGTTTGCATCGCCCGCTCCGGCGGCGGCCTCAACGAGAACTTCACCGTCCGCAAGATCTCCTATGGCGAGGGCGTGGAGCGCGTCTTCCCGATCTATTCGCCGGCGATCGATTCGATCGAGGTGGTGCGCCGCGGCAAGGTCCGGCGTGCCAAGCTTTATTATCTGCGCGGCCGCCGCGGGAAATCGGCCCGCATCGGCGAGAAGTCCGAGCAGCGCGCGCTCAGCGATCTCGGCGAGGCCGGTTCCGGGCCGGCGCCGGCAGCCACGGGCGCGGAAGAAACCTAGCGCCGGACGACGCCGACGATCGGCCCGAACCAGCCGAGTGCGTCGTCTCCACTTCATCGGGCAGAGGCCGGTCAACAAGCGAACACAATACGGCGCTACGCGGCCCTGATGCTATCCAGGCGCTCATTCCTGATCGGCGCGGGCGCGATGCCGTTCGCCGTCGCCGGATACGCCACGGCAATCGAGCCAAACCTCGCGCCGAAGGCTGTGCGTTACACCGTGAACCCGCCGGATTGGCAATCCGACCAGCCGCTCAGAATCGGCGTGATCTCCGACATTCACGCCTGCGATCCTTGGATGCCAGCTAAAAGAGTGGAGGCCATTGTTGCCGCCGCGAACACTCTGGAGCCGGACCTGTTCGTGCTGCTCGGCGACTTCGTCAAAGGCCTCCGCGACGCTTGGGCCACAGCGATTCCAACGGATCACTGGGCCGGTCCGCTCGGCGATCTGCACGCGCCGCTCGGGACCTATGCCGTTCTCGGCAATCACGACTGGTGGGTTGATGCGGCCGCGACGCGGGCCGCCCTCGAGGCCCGCAACATTCCGGTGTTGGAGAACGACGCGGGTCTGATCGCCTTAGGCGGCGGATGGAGCTTCTGGCTTGCCGGCCTCGGCGACCAGCTTGCTTACAAGGGCACCGGACGCGGCGTCGACGATCTCGCCGGGTTGACTGCCCGGATTCCGGCGGACGGGCGAACGGCAATCCTGCTGGCGCACGAGCCTGACATCTTCCCGCAGGTGCCACCGCGCTTCGGGCTCACGCTGTCCGGCCACACCCATGGCGGCCAAGTCCGTCTGCCGTTTCTCGGCCGCTATCCGGCGTCGGCCGAGCACGGCCAGTTGTACAACTACGGCCATATTGTCGAAGACCGGCGTCATCTTGTGGTATCGGCCGGCCTCGGTTGTTCGGGACTGCCCATACGCTTCGGCGTCCCGCCCGAGATTAACCTGATTACCGTCGCACGACAGGGCAACTAGCGCCGGACGACGCCGACGATCGGCCCGAACCAGCCGATGCCGCGCCGGTTGAGATCGGGCGCGAAGATCTCCGACACCGTGCCGTCGAGGAACAGCGCGTTCCTGACGCCGAGCTGATCGCGGAAGAACAGCGCGAATTCGAAGAAGGTCACCGCATCGTCGCTGAGGACGAACACGACATTGTGCTCATCGATGATGCCGACGCCGTTGCGGATCTTGCGCGAATCCGAATCCGGCAGGAAGCGCGGATGCACCTCGCCGTCGATGAGGAGCATCGGCCCCGATTGCGTCGCGAAGTCGACCGGCGGCGCCTCGGCGAGGAAGCGGTTCGTCTCCAGGATTCCGGCGGTGTCGCCCGCCCAATAGAAGACGCCGTTCGGCAACAGATGGAAGTTGCCGGGCCCTTCGTTGGTGTTGGCGGC
Source organism: uncultured Bauldia sp. (assembly GCA_964402275.1). Taxonomy (GTDB): domain Bacteria; phylum Pseudomonadota; class Alphaproteobacteria; order Rhizobiales; family Kaistiaceae; genus JADLGL01. Next base: position 8,419 of record CAYOBK010000289.1, on the reverse strand, counting down.
AACGAATTGCCGTCCCGCCTCGACATAGAGTCCGACGGGCGCGTAGTTCGTGTCGTACATGCCGGCGTTCGTCGCAAAGACGAGTTCGGCGTTCTGCGCCGCCAGCGCCTCGCTGACCGCGGCGAAGGTGACGTAGGGCTCGCCGGCGCCGTTCTGCCAGAACAGCCGGAGTTCGGATTCGCGAAGGTCGACCGTGCAGAGCGCATAGGCGTTGCCGGCATGGACGGCATCGGCGCATTGCGGGGCGGCCAGCGCCGTTCCGGGGAACGCGGCCAGAAGGCAGAGAATGGCCGGAACCCGGAGCAACGCGGGCGGGCCGGGAAGGCGCCTGCCTTGACCGGCGGCGCGGCCGTACCCCATATCAGCCTTCATATTTCTCAGCTTTCGGATGGCTCCCCTGCCATGACTGCTAAGACCCTTTATGACAAGATTTGGGCCGATCACCTTGTGGATGAGGCCGAGGACGGCACCTCGCTGATCTACATCGACCGCCATCTCGTCCACGAGGTGACTTCGCCCCAAGCATTCGAGGGGCTTAGGCTTGCCGGCCGCCGGGTTCATTCGCCCGGGCGGACGCTGGCGGTGGTCGATCACAATGTCCCGACCACCGACCGGCGCCACGGCATTTCCGACCCGGAATCGGCGATCCAGGTGCAGACGCTGGCCGACAACGCCGCCGAATTCGACGTCGAGTATTTCAACGAGCTCGACCACCGCCAGGGGATCGTTCACATCGTCGGTCCCGAGCAGGGCTTCACCCTGCCCGGCATGACCATCGTCTGCGGCGACAGCCACACCTCGACGCATGGCGCCTTCGGGGCGCTGGCGCATGGCATCGGCACGTCGGAGGTGGAGCATGTGCTGGCGACGCAGACGCTGATCCAGCGGAAGGCGAAGAACATGCGCGTCACCGTCGACGGCGCGCTTCATGACGGCGTCACCGCCAAGGACATCATCCTCGCGATCATCGGCAAGATCGGCGCCGCCGGCGGCATCGGCCACGTCATCGAATATGCCGGCGAGGCGATCCGCGCGCTGCCGATGGCGGGGCGGATGACGGTCTGCAACATGTCGATCGAGGGCGGCGCCAGAGCCGGGCTGATTGCGCCGGACGAGACCACCTACGCCTACATCGAAGGCCGGCCGAAGGCGCCGAAGGGCGCAGCATGGGAAATGGCGCGCCGCTACTGGCAGACGCTCCGCTCCGACGACGGCGCCGAATTCGATACCGAGGTCAAGCTCGACGCGAGCGAATTGCCGCCGCTGGTGACCTGGGGAACGAGCCCGGAGAACGTCGTCACCATCGACGGCCAGGTGCCCGATCCCGCCGCGATCGCCGACCCGAACAAGCGCCGCGCCGTCGAGCGGGCGCTCGCCTATATGGGGCTCACCCCCGGCACGAGGATCAAGGACATCGCCATCGACCGCGTCTTCCTCGGCTCCTGCACCAATTCGCGGATCGAGGATCTCCGCGCCGCCGCCGCCGTCGTCAACGGCCACAAGGTGCATGACGGCGTCAACGCGATGGTGGTGCCGGGCTCGGGTCTGGTGAAGGAGCAGGCCGAGGCGGAGGGCCTCGACAAGATCTTCCTCGCCGCCGGCTTCGAGTGGCGCGAGCCAGGTTGCTCGATGTGCCTTGCGATGAACGCCGACCGGCTGGCGCCGGGCGAGCGCTGCGCCTCGACCTCGAACCGGAACTTCGAGGGCCGCCAGGGCTTCAAGGGCCGCACCCATCGGGTGTCGCCGGCGATGGCCGCGGCGGCCGCGATCGCCGGCCGCTTCGTCGACATCCGCGAATGGCCGCGCGGGACAGCATAGACCCGCACGGGATTGGAGCGGACCTTCATCCGTTCGTTCCCGCGAAGGCGGGAACCCAGCTATTTTTGGTCGGGCCTCGCGATCGACTCCTCTGGGTCCCTTCTTTCGCAGGGACGAGCGGATGAGCGGAACGGGCGCGATGCCTGAATTGCGCGACACCGACTGGACCTCCGCCTCCGCCCCGTCCCTCGAGGATTTCGAGCGCATAGGCGGGGCGGCGCTGGCGTCGCTGCCCGACGGCTTCCGCAAGCTCACTGGCGAGATCCTGATCCGCGTCGCCGATTTCCCCGACGACGAAATCCTCGACGAGATGGAGGCGGAGACCGCCTTCGACCTTCTCGGCCTCTTCCAGGGCGTCGGCCTCGCCCACGACAACGCCGTGCCGCATTCCGGCCGTCTGCCCAACATGATCTGGCTCTACCGCCGGCCGATCCTCGATTATTGGGCCGAGCATGAGGAAACCCTCGGCTCGGTAATTGCCCACGTCCTCATCCACGAGATCGGCCACCATTTCGGCCTGTCCGACGAGGACATGGAGGCGATCGAGGCCGAGGCGGGATGACTGGCGGAGCGGGGCGGAATGCCCTATCTACCCGCTCGTCCCGGCCTTGAGCCGGGACCCATTGGCCGCTCCGAGCGTGCAGCGTCGCCATTGGGCCCCGGGTCAAGCCCGGGGCACCGGATGTGCTTAACGGAGCCCCGCAATGCAGCCCTTCAAGACCCTGACCGGCGTCGCCGCGCCCTTGCCGATGATCAACGTCGACACCGACATGATCATCCCCAAGGACTACTTGAAGACGGTGAAGCGCACCGGGCTCGGCAAGGGCCTCTTCGCCGAGCTTCGCTACAATGACGATGGCTCGGAAAATCCCGACTTCGTCTTGAACAAGCCGGCCTACAAGCGCGCCACGATCCTCGTCGCCGGCGATAATTTCGGCTGTGGTTCGAGCCGCGAGCATGCGCCCTGGGCGTTGCTCGATCACGGCATCCGCTGCGTCATCTCGACGTCCTTCGCCGACATTTTCTACAACAACTGCTTCAAGAACGGCATTCTCCCGGTCACCGTCAGCCCGGAGGATCTCGACAAACTGATGGACGACGCCGCGCGCGGTGCCAATGCGACGCTGACCGTCGACCTCGAGGCGCAGGAGATCCGCGGCCCCGACGGCGGCGTGATCAAATTCGACGTCGACGGTTTCCAGAAGCATTGCCTCCTGAACGGCCTCGACGATATCGGCCTGACGCTGGCGAAGTCGCCGAAGATCGCCGCCTTCGAAGAGCGGACCGCCGCCGCCCGCCCCTGGGTCTGAGCGGGCGGAAGGTGCGGCCGGGGGCGAAATCGTCGCACCCGCCTTGATGCCGCGGCTTCGCCATTTTTCGCCGACCACATCGGATTCGCATGGGGGGCACCATCGCGCCTGGGAGTCTGCCATGCGCACCGATGTCGTTGTCACAACGAAAACCGCCGGCGACCCCGCCGATACGCGGGCGCCGGTATTCCGGCCCAATCGGCTGATCAGCGTCGACCTCAATCCGGCCGTGCTCCTCATCGTCGCCGGCGCCTACATCCTGATGCTGGGCGTCTTCTGGCTGGGCTTCGCCCATTCAGCCGAGAGCGCGCAGGAGTTGGGCTTCGTGACGCTCGTCTTCGTCGCGTTCCTCGGTTTGCCCCTGCTGCTCGCGCACACCGGCCGCGTCTTCCTCGCCCGCCGCGGAAAGGTCGTAGAGGCGAAGCACCGCTTCGGCGATTTCCTGGCGGGCGAGTTCGAGGCCCAGACCGGATCGGTCCCCGGCCGGGAGGCGTTGGTTCAGGTGGCGACCATCCCGGTCGCTCTGCTTTTGGCCGCCGCCGGCATCGCGATCGCGTTCAACGTGGTGTGAGCTCGCCTTAGGCCGCCCTTGCCGGCTGCTCCGCGCGTCGCCTAAGCAGCATCGGCATTCCGGTCTTCGGCCGGAGCGTGATCTGCGCCACCGGGATCGGCGGTTCGCCGACCGGCTCCAGCCGGAAGCGCGGCAGGATCTTCGCCAGGATCGCCGCCGCTTCGAGCAGCGAGAAACCCATCCCGATGCAGATGCGCGGGCCGCCGCCGAACGGGAGATACGCGCAGCGGTGGCGCGCCTTGGCGACCTGCGGCTCGAACCGATCGGGATCGAAGCGGTCGGGATCGTCCCACAACGCGCGATGCCGATGGATCGCGTAGATCGGAATGAAGATCGACGTCTTCGGCGTGACCTTGAAGCCGGCGATCTCGCCGGCGGCAACGGGCTGGCGCAGGAGCGACGGCGCCGGCGGATAAAGCCGCATCGCCTCCTGGATCACCTGCTTGGTGTAGGTGAGGCCGGCGACGGCTTCCGGCTCGAGCCCGCGCGGACCGGTCGCGCGCGCGATTTCGCCAAGGACTTTCGCTTCGGCGTCCGGATGAAGGCTGAGGAGATAGAGCGTCCAGGTCAGCGCGAGGGCCGTCGTCTCGTGCCCGGCGGCGATGAAGGTGAGGAGGTTGTCGACGATCTCCGTGTCGCTGATTCCTTCGCCGGTTTCGTCATCGCGCGCGTCGACCAGCGCCTGAATGAGATCCGGGCGGCTTCCTTCCCCCCGCCGCTCCGCCACTATTTCCGACGTGATCCGGCGGAGGTAGTCGCGCGCCCGCGTCACCCGCCGCTTGCCGGGATAGGGAAACCCGCGCGGCAGGCCGAGCTGGGACAACGCGACGACCCAGCCGGTGCCGCCGAGATAATCGCCGATCGCGCGCTCGACCGCCGGGATGTCGAGCCGGTCGGCGCCGCTGAGGATCGTCTCGGCGACGACCTCGAAGGTCGTCTGCATCATTTCGTGCAACAGCCGCACCGGCGCGCCGTCCGGCAAGGACGACAGGCGATCCGCCTTGCGTTCGCCGGCGGCGAGCATCGTCGCGACATAGTCCGTGATCCTGTCCGGCCGGAACACCGGTGCGACGATCCGGCGCTGCCGCCGCCAGTCGAGGCCGTCGGCGTTGAGCATGCCGTTGCCGAGCGCCGGCGCCAGCAACCGCTTCATCATCTCGGATTTGGCGTAGCGCTCCGGCTCGTCGATCAGCATCCGCTCGACGAGCCCCGGATCCATCACGAACAGCGTGTCCTGACCGAGCATCCGGTCGGCGAAGATCGGCTGGCGGTAGATCGTGTCGGGCCATACCTCCAGCGGATTGCGGACGACCGTTCGCAAGTAGCGGACGGCCGACAACGGCTCCGTCGGCGGAACCACACGCGCCGGCAACTGCTCGGCATAGGTCAGCATCATGCGTCCCCCTGGCCGCTATACGATATGCCCATCGGCGCAGAAAGCTATCCCTCACGGCAAAACGCTTTCCCTCCCGACGATAAGTTCATATTTTCGCCGCGGCCTCCTAACGAAGGAGACACGGTTTTGGCTAACAGCGAAAACAAGACCCAGCCGACAGCTCTGTCGGTCAATTACTACCTTGCCGGCCTGGAGCCGGAGCAGCGGCGCGACGATGCAAGGGCGGTCAACGCGATGATGCGTCGCGTCACGGGCGCCGTGCCGAAGATGTGGGGCGATGCGATCATCGGCTTTGGCAAGACGCATTACAGATACGAAAGCGGCCGTGAGGGCGACTGGTTCCTTGTGGGCTTCGCGCCGAGGAAAGCCAATCTCGTCCTCTACATCATGCCGGGCTTCACGGATTATGCACCGCTGATGAAGAAGCTCGGCAAGCATAAGACCGGCAAGTCTTGTCTCTACATCAACAAGCTCGACGACGTTGACATGAAGGTGCTGGAGCAGCTGGTCGCGAAGTCCGTCGCCTGGATGAAGGCGGGGGCGGCGGCCTAGATGTAGCCACGCTGCATCAGGTCCTTGGTGTCGAGTATCTCGACGACCCTCGCGCCGTCGAGGACGATGATGTTGGCGATCCGCCTTGTCGTCATCATTTCGACCGCGTCCCGGACGAGATCCGAGACGCCGATCGTCACCGGATTATCCGTCATGATGTCGGCGGCGCATTTGCCGAACATGTCGGCGTCATAAGCGCGCCGGAGGTCGCCTTCCGTGATGATGCCGCGGAGGACGCGGGTTTCGGGATCCAGCACCGCGACGCATCCCTTGCGGCCGCCGGCGACCGCGCTGATCACGTCGCGCAATGGCGCGTCGGGCGCCACCGACGGCACTTCGCCGCCGAATTCGTCGATATAGCGGCGGACTGTCGACAACCGCCGGCCGAGCTTTCCGCCGGGGTGGAACTGCGCGAAATCGGCATCGTTGAAGGAGCGGCGTTCCATCAGCAGGACCGCGATGATGTCGCCGAGGGCCAGCATGATCAGCGCCGATGTCGTGGGCGCAAGGTTGTTGGGACAAACCTCGTCGACCTCCGGCAGCGGCAGGACCACCGTCGCGTTTCTGCCGAGCGGGCTGTCCGGCCGAGCCGTCATCGCGATCAGCGGAACCTCCGTGGACTGGCAATAGTCGCTGATCGCAAACAATTCGCGGCTGTCGCCGGAGCGCGAGATCGCCAGCACCAGGTCCTCTTCCGCGATCATGCCGAGGTCGCCATGCGATGCTTCCGCCGCGTGGAGATAGAAGGACGGCGTTCCAGTCGAGGCGAAGGTCGAGGCGAGCTTCGCCCCGATCAGCCCGGACTTGCCGACGCCGGTCACGATGAGCCGCCCACGGCGGCCGCCTCCGCCATTGGCGACGCGGGCCTCGATCAGCGTCAGTGCGTCCTCCAGCGCGCCGCCGAGCGCCCGGCCGAGCTGCTCCATCCCGGCGATTTCCTTGCCGAGGATCGAACGGGCATAGTCGATCAGCGCCGGCCCGGTGATATTCAGCCCGGTCTTCGGCTCGGACGGGCCGGGATGACGGTTCATCGGCATCTCCTCGGATGCAGTATATCCGGATTCATCCCCGGCCGGGGCGGCCTCGCCCAGCTTGATGAACGCCGCGTCGCCCGGCATAGAGGGCCGCGATGGACGCCGCAATCATCATTCCCGCCCGTTACCAATCGCACCGTTTCCCAGGAAAGCCGCTGGCGAAACTCAAAGGCGCGACCGGAATCGAAAAAAGCCTCACCGCCCGCTGCATCGAGGCGGCGCGCCGGGTACGCGGCGCGGCGCCGATTGCGGTCGCGACCGACGACGAACACATCGCCGCCGAAGCGCTTGCCTGCGGCGCCGAAGCGGTGATGACGTCGGCACATTGCCGCAACGGCTCCGAGCGCGTCGCCGAAGCAGCTGCGAAGCTCGGCATCGACGACCGCATCATCGTCAACTTTCAGGGCGATGCACCGCTGACGCCCCACTGGTTCGTCGAAGCTCTGGTCGAAACGCTGCAAAGCGACGCCACAGTCAGCGTTGCCACGCCGGTGCTCCCCTACACCGCCGACCAGATCGATCGTGTTCGCGCCGAACTCGCCGCGGGACGAAAGGGGCCGACGGCCGTGGTATTCGGGCTTGACGGCAATGCGCTCTATTTTTCCAAGCAGCTGATCCCATCCCTGCCCGAGCGCGCTGCTGGCCCGATGCCCGCACTGTTCCATCACATCGGCCTCTATGCTTACAGGCCGCAAGCGCTTGCCGAATATGCGGCGGCCGGACCGACGCCGCTCGAGAACGCCGAGAAGCTCGAACAGCTGCGGTTCCTCGAGCGCGGCGTCAAGGTCCGCACGGTCGAAGTCGACAGTCGCGGCCGCATCCAGTGGGAGGTGAATTTCCCCGGCGACATCCCGATCGTCGAAGCGGAGCTGGCGCGCCTCGGAATCCCCTAAAACTGCCGCTTTTGCCGCCTACTCGAGGACGAACGATATCTTGGCGTTGATCCGGTAGCTCGTGATTCTGCCGTTTTCTCCGACCGTTGCCTGAAAGTTCTTGATATTGATCGACTTGATATGGCGGACGGTCTTGGCCGCGGTCGCGACCGCGCCGTGAGCGGCATCCTCCCAGCTCTTGTCGGATTCGGCGAGGACTTCGATTACCTTGAGCATGGCCATGTTGAGTCTCCTCCTGTTGGAACCGCCAGCCTAACCATGATGTTCGCCGGCTGCACGGCCGCGGGCGAGCGGTCGCGCGGTTTGTCGGTCTTCGCCGCAACCGTGCCTGCGCTTGCAGGTCTCCTCTGGGCCGGGGCCGCCGTCGCGGAAACCAGCTTCGGCAACGCCGGATGCGTCTTAGCCGATGGGGAAAGCGGGATTGTGGCGGAGGTCGTGGATCCCGTGACTGTCCGGCTCGAAAGCGGCCTCGGCGTCCGCCTCGCCGGGATCATCCCGCCCGGCGGCGGTGCTGACGCGACCGCGATAGACGCGCTGACGGGGCTGGCTCTCGGGCACCCTGTCCGGCTCCGCTACGGTAGCCTCTCCCGCGATCGTTACCAGCGCGCCACAGCCCAGCTTTATCTCACCGGCGAAGCTGAGGTTTGGGTCCAATCGGCGTTAGTATCGGCCGGACATGCAATCGTGGCCGGCTTCGCCGAGGATCGGTCCTGCCACGCCGCGCGGCTCGCCAACGAGCGCGAATCCCGCGCTGCGCCCCCCGGCCACTGGCGCGCACGATCGCCGCGGGACGGCTGGTCGGCTGAAATTAGCCACCGCGGCGCGCGGTTAGAACTGGTTGAGGG
>CAYOBK010000288.1:0-4872 GCA_964402275.1 uncultured Bauldia sp. | reverse complement strand
AGGCGACCGAGGCGGCCGCGAACAACAGGATACCGATCAGGAAGATCCGCCGTCGCCCGTAAAGATCGCCAAGTCCGCCGGCGACGAGTATCAGCGCGCCCAGCATCAGGGCGTAGCCGTTGACCACCCACTGGACCGCCTGGAAGTCGGTGTCGAAGCCCTGCTGGATCGAAGGCAGGGCCACCGTGACGACCGTGCCGTCTATGAACGCAAGGGACGAGGCGAGGATCGTCGCGCCGAGCACGAAGCGCCGGAGGCGCGCGCCGGGATCGACCGCCGCCGGAACGGCGCTGGTCATCGTCGACCCCGAGAGAGGTTGTGTCGGGATGCCGGGCGCGTATCTGGCCGAGGCCTGTTCGTCATGTCTCGCTTTGGATGAATCCGGGGCCGCTTGCGACGGCGAAGGGACGACCGGCGTATTTCACGCGCTGGTTATATGCGAAGCGCGTTGCCGTCAAGGAACGGAGGCGGGCGGATTGGCTTCGCGCGCCGCCAAGGCCATGATGGAGACATGGCATGTCCGGCACCGATCGCCGCTGTGTTCGGCGCGGCCACTCTCTTGGCAGCGGGAAGTGGTCCCGCCGCCTCGGCGACCTACGGGCTTGCAATCGGCATCAACGACTATGTCGGACGCTCGAACGACCTCGCCGGCGCTGTCAATGACGCCGAGGACATCGCCGCAGCCCTCCTCGCCGCCGGCGCGGCCGAAGTGGTTCTGCTCCTCGATGCCGACGCCACCAAGGCGGCGATCGAGGCCGCCTGGCTCCGCCTGGTCGCAATCGCTGCGCCGGGCGACACGCTGGTCTTCTCCTATGCAGGGCACGGATCGCAGGAACCGGAACCGCCGGGACGGCGCGGCGAGGCCGACGGCCTGAACGAGACGTTTATCCTAGGCGGCTATCAGTCGATCGGCGCCGCGGCGGCGGAACGGATCATCGACGACGAGATCTTCGCTTGGCTCCGCCTCGCCGAGGAACGCGGGCTCGAGGTGATCTTCGTTGCCGATTCCTGTCATTCGGGCACGATGTACCGCGCCATTGCCGGCCCGGCGCTGCGTACCCGGAACGGCGACTTCGACCCGCCGGAAGGCGCCGGCCAGTTGGCGCAGATCGATCTGGAATTCGCCACGGTCACCGAACGCGATTTCGCGAGCGTGACCTTCGTCGGCTCGAGCCAGGAAGACAAGGTCACTCCGGAGCTGATGATCGACGGCGTGCCGCGCGGGGCGCTGAGCTGGGCTTTCGCCCGGGCGATCGAAGGAGCCGCCGACCGCGATGCCGATGGCGCGATCACGCAGCAGGAACTCCTGGCCTATGTCGTGCCCGCGGTCGAGATCCACGCCCAGAATCAGCAGACGCCTTCGGTACTGCCGATCGCGCCGGCCCCGCGCCCCTTGATCCGAATCGGCGACGGCGCCGAGCGCGTTGCTCCCGTCGCGGTGTTGCCGCAGGTGCTGGTGAGGGTCGCGATCAGCGGCGGCGGGGCGCTGCCGCCGATCGATGGAATTGGCCTCGCTGCAACCGAAGCCGATGCGGATCTGATCTGGAACGCCGCTGCCGGTTGGGTCGAGCATCGCATTGGCGGGCGCGTGGCGGAGAATGTTGCGCCGGATGACATCGGCCCGATCCTGGCCAAATGGGCCGTGCTTGCCTTCGTTGAGACAATCGCGGTGCGCGAACCGTTCGCGATGAGCCTCCTCACCGGCAATGTCGTTCACGTTAGGGGCGAACGGCTGACCGTCGTCATGAATGGGGGAACACGGCGGTACCTCACCTTGTTCAACCTCGCGCCGAACGGCCGCGTCGAGCTGCTGGCCCCGATGAGCGGCGCCGAAGCGGAGGAGGATTGGCGGGGGGAGCAGCGGACATTGCGGCTTCAGGTCGCCGATCCGCCCTTCGGCGCGGAACACCTCGTGGCGATCCTGACCGACGAGCGTCCGTCGGCGCTGGAGGCGGCGCTGCGGAACATGGAGACCGCTTCGGACGCGGCCGGTCTTGCGGCGCTCCTGATGGAGCTTCTCGTTGCCGGCGAGGTCCAGGCCGGAATCCTCGGCATCTACACGGCCGCAGAGTAGCTGCCGGCGATCACGCCGCGGCCGGGGCGCCACGGAACACGAACGCCGCGCCGGCGGCGATCAGGACGAAGCCGACAAGGTGGTTCCAGCTTGGCGCCTGCTTCAGATAGAGGATCGAGAACACGACGAAGACGGCGAGGGTGACCACCTCCTGGATCGTCTTCAGCTCGAACGCCGAATAGACGCGGTAGCCGAACCGGTTTGCCGGCACCGCAAGGCAATATTCGATCAGCGCGATGCCCCAGCTTATGGCGATCACGGCCGCCAGCGGCACGGTGGTGAACCGCAAATGCCAATACCAGGCCGCGGTCATGAAGACGTTGGAGGCAATCAGAAGAAGCACCGGCAGAACGGCCGGGCTGACGAGGACCTGCATGGGTCGGCTCCGACGGGAGAGGTTGAAGAGGCGCGGCCGAACGGACTCGCTCGGCGCCATGCGATTCTACCATGGCGGCATGCCGCGGGCGGAGCCTATCGTCCGCGCAACCGCTCCAGCAGCTCCACCGTGGGGACGCCGTCCGCGGGCAGTCCGAGCTGCGTTTGCACGGCCGCCACGGCTGCTCTGGTGCGCGGTCCGGCAACGCCGTCGATCCCGCCGGTATCGTGACCCAGCTGCGACAACAGCGCCTGGAGTTCGGCGATCTCGGCGGTGGTCATGCCGGCGGGCGGCGCCGGCCCGCCCCGCAGCTGGTTGAGGAACGGGACGGTCGGATAGCCGTCGGCCGGCAGTCCCATGGCGAGCTGCATCTCGCGCACCGCCGCCCGGGTCAGCGCGCCGATCACGCCGTCGACGCCGCCGACGTCGAATCCGTTTCGCACCAGGAGCGTCTGCAGCTCGCGAATCTGGTCGACGCCAAGGTTCTGGATATCGCCGCCGCGCAGGACGCGGGGAGCGCCGAAATAGCGCGTCGCGAGATAGGCGATGGTGAGCGAATTCACCAGCGACTCGTTCCAGCGAAGGAGCACCAGCATGTTGGGATAGGCGATGAAGACCGGCCCGTCCTTGCCCATCGGCAATATGAGCATCGCCGGGGACTGGTCGGCCGGCAGCGCCGATCCGTCGCGCCGGGTCACGCCCCAAGCCGCCCATTGCGACCGCGGCAATTGGTTGTAGACGCCGGTCTCCTCCCACGGGAGATCGCGCGTCAGCACCACTTCCTCGAGCCAAGGTTGACCGGCTTGCCAACCATGGAACACGAGCAGGTTCGCCGTCGACGCCAGCACGTCCGGGATGCTGCGCAGGAGATCGACCCGTCCATCGCCGTCGAAATCGACACCCGTCCGGTAGTACTCGCTCGGCCGGAATTGCGTTTGGCCGAGCTCGCCCGCCCAGGCCCCGACCATCTGAGCCACGGTGAGGTCGCCGCGGTCGACAATCCGCAAGGCGTCGAGAAGTTGCGGGCGGAATTCCTCGGGCCGGCGGCAATCGAACGCAAGCGTAGCCAGCGCGGGAATTGTCGCGACATCGCCGACATTCGCGCCGAAATCGGTCTCCATTGCCCAAAGCGCGACGATGACCGCGCCGGGAACGCTATACTGCCGCTCAATCTGCGCGAGGAGCGACGCGTAGGTCGACAGATGCTGCCCGCCCGTCTGCAGACGATAAGAGCTGACAACGCGATCGGAGAATTCGAGGAAGGTCTGAGAGAAGACACCTTGGGCGCGATCACGGCTGATGATGCTCTGATCGTAGCGAATGCCGTCGAGCGCGCCGACGGCGCCGGCCGAGATTCCGGCCGCGAGCGCCTCGGCGCGGAGGTCGTCGAGCCATGCCGGGAAAATCGACGGACTGTTCTGGCACGATTGGGAAAGCGCAGGCGTCGCCGCAACGACGAACGCGACCGTGATTGATGCAACCGATATCCGCATGCCGACTCGCTCCGGGTATGGTCACACAGTGGCTGGTCGGCGAATGCGGTCAAGGTGCTCGCCGGGACTGTCCGATTGTGTTCCGCGCCGGACTACCATAGCTTGCGCCACGCCTCGGGGTCGCGACGCGGCCCATGGTTGATTGGTTTGATGACCGACGAGTCCGCAAGCACCGACGACGATACCGGCAAATCAGCCGAGCCCCGGTCCTCAGCCGTCGGCGCGGCGCTTCCGGCGTGGCTGCTGGTCGCCTTCGTCCTGATGATTTATCAACTGGTTGTCAGCGTCAGCTACGCCATCACCATGAATGGCTTCGCCGCCGACGGCGGCTATTTCCTGGCTTATGGCTCGCTTTGCACCACGGTGCCGATCGTTGCGGAGATTGATCGGTTCGCGCCGTTCCTCCTCGCGGTCCTGTGGCTCGGTTGCATCTATCTCGGCCTCACGCGGGAGCCGCGCTTCTACCGCGTGACGGTCGTCACATCGCTCCTTTCGATCGCCTATGGCGCTCTGACGACGATCATGGGACCCTTCAGCTTCGCCGTCGGTCCTGAAGATTTCGATCCGACAACCGTCGTGTGCGGCCGCTGGCCGCGCGACATCACGCAGCGCCCCGATCTGGAAGTCCTGCATCTGGACTGGCCGAACGTGCCGATCACCAGCTTCGGCCTCAGCATGATCGTCGTTTCGCTGGCGATTTACGTGTATCTGCGTACGTCGAAGCGCGTACGCGCTATCTATCGCGATACCTAACGCGCTTAGCCTAGATGGCGAACGCGCGCCGTTAGCCGCGAAACTTTCCGCGAGGCCCGGTTCTTGTGAACCACGCCCTTGCCGGCGGCCCGCATGATTTCCGATTCGGCCGCGACCAGCGACTTCATCGCCGCATCCTTGTTGCCGCTTGCGATCGCTTCCTCGACCTTGCGGAC
>CAYOBK010000287.1:0-4070 GCA_964402275.1 uncultured Bauldia sp. | reverse complement strand
TTCGCGGTCTCGTCGGCCACGGCTCCCATCCGGACGTCCTTGCCGCCGCCGGGGCCGAGGGCGCCGACATGATCATTGCCGTCACGCTGTTCGATGAAGTCAACATGGTCGCCTGCCAGGTCGCCCACTCGCTATTCAAGGTGCCGACGAAAATCGCCCGGGTGCGGTCGCAAAGCTACCGGCAGCCGCACTGGAGCGACCTGTTCTCGGCCGACCACATGCCGATCGACGTGATCATCTCGCCTGAAGTCGAAGTCGGCGAGACCGTCCTGCGGCGGCTGCAACTGCCCGGCGCCATCGATGTCGTTCGCTTCGCCGACGAAAAGATCGCCGTCATCGGCATCGAATGCGATGAGAATTGTCCGGTGGTCGACACGCCGCTGTCGCAACTGACCGAGCTGTTCCCCGACCTGAAAGCCGTCGTCGTTGGCGTCTTCCGCGATGAGAAGCCCTTCGTGCCGCATTCCGACGACTTCCTGCAAGTCGGCGACACCGCCTACGTGGTGGTTGCGCATGATCAAATGCAGCGTACGCTTGGCGTTTTTGGTCACGAGGAGCAGGAGGCGACGCGCGTCGTTATCGCGGGCGGCGGCAATATCGGCCTTTATGTCGCCAAGACGCTCGAGGAGCGGAATGCCCGCACGCGGGTCAAGGTTATCGAAGCGTCGGAGGAGCGGGCGCGCATTGTCGCCGATGGGCTCAGCAGTACCGTGGTCCTCCACGGGAGCGCCCTCGACCCCGACATTCTTCGGGAGGCCGACATCGAGGATACCGACACGCTTGTCGCGCTGACCAACGAGGATCAGATCAACGTGCTCGCCTGCGTCATGGCCAAGCGGCTGGGCGCTCAGCGGACCATGTCCCTGGTGAACACGCGGAACTTCGCCGGCCTGGCAGAGGACCTGTCGATCGACGCCGTGGTCTCGCCGCGAGCCGTCACAGTGTCGCGCGTGCTCCAGCACGTCCGTCGCGGGCGGATTCGGGCCGTCCATTCCATTCACAACGGTGAGGCGGAGGCTTTGGAGGCGGAGGCTCTGGAGACGTCGCCTCTCGTCGGCCGGCCGCTTCGCGAGCTCGAGCTGCCCGACGGCATTCGCATTGGCGCGCTCTATCGCGCCGGCGAGGTCATCATCCCAAGCGGCAGCACCAGGATCGTCGCCCATGACCGCGTGATCATTTTCGCGGTCGCCGAGCGGGTGCGCCAGGTCGAACAGATGTTCCGCGTAAGCCTCGAGTTCTTCTAGATCGATTCATGTCGCGCATTGCCTATGTCAATGGCCGCTACGCGCCGCTGTCTGAACCGCTGGTCAACGTGGAAGACCGCGGCTTCCAGTTCGCCGACGGCGTATACGAAGTCTGCGAGGTGAGGGAGGCCCGGCTCGTCGACGAGCGCCGCCATCTCGCGCGGCTGGAACGCTCGCTGACAAAGCTCCGTATCGCCCTGCCGATGTCGATGCTGTCGCTCCGGGTCGTGGTTCGTGAGGTCGTCCTGCGCAATCGCATTGCCGACGGCTTGGCATACATCCAGGTGACGCGAGGAGCGGCGCCCCGTGGCCATGCCTTCCCGGCAAGGCCGGTGCGGCCGACGCTGGTTGTCACCGCCCGCTCGCTGGACCCAAAAGCCCGAGCGCGCGCCGAGAAGGGCATCGCCGTCATCACCTGTCCGGAGAACCGTTGGCCGCGGGTCGACATCAAAACAATCTCGCTCCTGCCCAACGTTCTTGCCAAGCAGGCCGCGATCGAAGCCGGCGCGGCCGAGGCGTGGTTCGTGGACCCCGACGGAATGGTCAACGAGGGCGCCTCGAGCAACGCCTGGATCGTGACCGGGGAGGGAGCGCTGGTGACCGCGCCGACCACGGCCCGGATCCTGGAAGGCGTGACCCGCGCTGTTGTGCTCGACACAGCGGCAAGCCTTGGTCTGACGTTCGCGGAGCGGCGTTTCTCGGTCGACGAGGCCCGCGCGGCACGGGAGGCGTTTATCACCTCCGCCACCACGCTCGTCACGCCGGTGATCCGGATCGACTCGGTGCCCATCGGCGACGGCAAGCCGGGAAAAACAGCCCTCCGGTTGCGGACGGCCCTGTCGGACAACGCCGAACTCGCACCCCTTCTCACGCAACCGTTGGCATAAACCCTTGCGATGCGGTACAGCTTCCTCCGCTAAAGACTATTGATGCCCAACTGGGCATTTGAAGGTTGAGAGCAATCGGGGAATCCCAGTCGCGTATCGGCGGCCGTTCAATACAAAGGCAAGAGAAGAGGCAATGGCAGAGCGCACGCAGAACCTCCAGGATACCTTTCTCAACCACGTCCGGAAGAACAAGACGCCACTGACCGTGTTCCTGGTCAACGGCGTCAAGCTGCAGGGTGTCGTCACTTGGTTCGACAATTTCTGTGTGTTGCTGCGTCGGGATGGTCATTCCCAACTGGTATACAAACACGCGATCTCGACGGTAATGCCCGGAGTACCGCTGCAGCTCTTCGAACCTGGCGAGGAGGAAACGCCGGCGGAGTAGCGCCCCACGCCGGAAGAATTCTGTAATGGCGGGTGGCTCAGACCGGGCGTTGGTTCTTGTCCCGTATCGACGGGCGGGGGATCAGAGGTCCGCCGCCGAAGGGCGGCTGGCCGAGTCCGTAGGCCTTGCGCGCGCGATTGCGCTTGTCGTCGTTGACGCGATCGCCGTGCCGCTCACGGCCTTCCGGCCGCCGACCCTGCTGGGGTCGGGCAAAGTCGACGAGCTTCGCGCCAGAATCGAGGCCGAGTCGGTCAAACTCGTCGTCATCGACCATCCGCTGTCTCCGGTGCAGCAGCGCAACCTCGAGCGGGCCTGGAAGGTCAAGGTAATCGACCGGACCGGGCTGATCCTCGAGATTTTCGGCGAGCGTGCGCAGACGCGGGAGGGCCGGCTGCAGGTCGAGCTGGCGCACCTCAATTACCAGAAGAGCCGGCTGGTTCGGTCCTGGACCCACCTCGAGCGCCAGCGCGGCGGCTTCGGCTTCCTCGGCGGCCCGGGCGAAACGCAGATCGAGGCGGACCGCCGCCTGATCCAGGAACGTATTTCCCGCATCGAGCGCGAGCTGGCCGGAGTCGTCCGGACGCGCCGGATCCAGCGCACAAACCGCCGCCGCGTGCCTCAGCCCGTCGTCGCGCTCGTGGGCTACACCAACGCCGGCAAGACGACGCTCTTCAACGCGCTGACCGCGTCCGAGAACCGCGCTGAGGACCTCTTGTTTGCAACGCTCGACCCGGCGCTCCGCCGGGCACGGCTGCCGCATGGCGCGAACGTCGTCATATCCGACACGGTGGGTTTCATCTCCGATCTGCCGACAACGCTGATCGCGGCATTTCGCGGCACGCTTGAAGAGGTCGTTGAAGCCGATCTCATCTTGCACGTCCGTGATATCGCGCACCCGGAAAGCGAGGCGCAGGCACAGGACGTCCGCAGCGTGCTCGATCAGCTCGGTGTCGACGCCGCCGACAGCGATCACGTCATCGAGGTGTGGAACAAGATCGATCTCCTGCCGGACCGCGGTCAGGGAGCGCTGGCAAAGAATACGGGGCGGAGCCCCGTTCTCGTTTCGGCTCTGCTCGGCACGGGGACCGCCGAGCTGCTGCAGACGATCGAGGATGCCTTGCATGCGCGGCGCGCCGTGTTCTGGGTCCATATGACGAGCGATCGCCTCGGCGACCTGCACCGCCTCTACGAACTGGGGGAGGTGCTCGACCGCAACGAGGGCGCGGACGGCTCGACCGACATTCGGATCAGGCTCGGCGACAAGTCGCTTGGCGCCTTCCTCCAGGCATTTCCGGACGCCACGCCGGCGTCCGCCGCAACCGGGATCGCGCGCTCAGCCTGACCCGTCGCGCTCTGCCGCCTTGGCCGCCTCCCACGCGCTCTCCATCTCCGCGAGCGTCGCGGCTTCGACACTTCTACCGCCTTCCCAAAGTCGCCGTTCAACTTCGTTGAATCGATGCATGAATTTGTCGTTGGCCCGCTGCAGCGCGCGTTCGGGGTCGACCTTGAGATGCCGACTGAGATTCGCGACCGAGAACAGGACATCGCCCAGTT
>CAYOBK010000286.1:0-13133 GCA_964402275.1 uncultured Bauldia sp. | reverse complement strand
CTTCGTCCCAGGCGATGATCTTGGTCGGCGCTTCCGGCAGGGGCGCGTTCCGGTCCCAATGGTCGAGCGCGTCGATGCCGAACCATTTCGCCTTCAGCGCGTAGTAGCGGTGGGAGAGCCGCGGATAGGCCGCGCGCACCGCCTCGACCAGCGCGGCGACGACTTCGTCCTCGACCCGGTTGGCAAGGTTGCGGGCGGCGGCAACGTCCTTGAAGCCGCGCCAGCGGTCGGAGATTTCCTTGTCCTTGGCGAGCGTGTTGGTGATCAGCGTGAACAGGCGGAGATTCTGCGAGAAGGTCGCCGCCAGCGCCTCGGCCGCGGCCTTCCGCTTCTTGCGGTCCTGGTCCTGGAGCAGCGTCAGCGTCGCCTCGATCGACAGCTCCTTGCCGAGAACGCTGTAGCGAAGGCTCGCCTGCGTCTCGTCGAACAGACGGGTAAAGGAGCCGGCGCCGGTGACCGACTTCTCGAAGAACAGCTGCTCGAGCTTGTCTTCGAGCTGATACGGCTTCTCGCGCCTGACGTCCTCGATCCACGGCCGGTAACGGCCGAGCGCCGGCGAGCGCGTCATCGCCGACTCCAGAACGTCGTCGTCGATCTTGTTGAGCTCGAGCGTGAAGAACAGAAGATGCGTTGACGCGGCGGTCATCTTGTCCTGCGCGTCGCCGAAGAACTTGGCGCGTTTCGGATCGCTTGTGTCGCCGGCGTGGATGAGGCCGGCATAGGACATGATCCGGCCGAGCCGGTCTTCGAGCGCCTCATAGGCTTTCACCGCCTCGGCGAGCTTGTCGCCGTCCTTGGCGAGGTCGGCGAGGTTGCCGCGATACCGCTCCGCGAACGCCGCCGAATCCGTCTCCGCCGCCGCCAGCGCGGCCTTGTATTCCGGCGAGTCCATGCCGGGGAAAAGATCGTCGAGATTCCATTCCGGGAGCGCGCCGAGATCGGCTTCGGGTTCGGCGATCGCGGCTTCGGCGGGGGATCGGTTGTCGCGCATAAGTGGGTTTCCGGGTGAGAGCTCGAGGGCAGGCATTCTATTTGGCCGGGTCCTCGCCGCGGCGCAAGCGCACCGAGCGCCCGGCCGCCGAGCGCGCCCTGAAGGCTGATGCACATCGGCCACAGTCGTCCGCTCGATGCGCGTCGGGTCACGAAACCGCCTCGCCGTGCCCGCCGGAAATGGCGGCGTCAAGCCGCCGTTAACCCTGAAACCGGGATGATCCCTTGCCAAGGCCGGATTCGGGGAGAATCGGGGGCGGCCTTTTTAAACGAGTTGGACTCAGGCTGGCGCCAGACATGCCCACCGCGATCCTGATCGTCGACGACGACCCGGTACAGCGCCGTTTGCTGGAATCGATGGTCGCCAGATTCGGCTACGCGCCGACCGCCGTCGAAGGCGGCGAGCAGGCGCTCGACCTCCTCACCGGGCCGGACGGCGACCGCTTCGCCCTGATGATTCTCGATCTCGTGATGCCCGATCTCGACGGCATGGGCGTCCTCGCCAGGCTGCGCGATGCGGAGCGCGTGTTGCCCGTCATCGTCCAGACCGCCCATGGCGGCATCGACACGGTGGTGAGCGCGATGCGCGCCGGCGCCACCGATTTTGTCGTGAAGCCGCTCTCGCCCGAGCGGCTCCAGGTGTCGATCGCCAACGCGCTGAAGCTCGGCGCGCTCGAAGGCGAGATCATCCGCATCAAGAAGGCCGCCGCCGGCACCCTCACCTTCCGCGACATCATCACCCGGAGCCCTGCGATGCAGCGGGTGATCGCGCTCGGCAAGCGCGCCGCGCAATCGCAGATCCCGATCCTGATCGAGGGCGAATCTGGCGTCGGCAAGGAGCTGATCGCCCGCGCTATCCAGGGCACCGGCGAGCGCAAGGCAAAGCCCTTCATCACCGTCAATTGCGGTGCGATCCCGGAGAAGCTGGTCGAGAGCATCCTCTTCGGCCACGAGAAAGGCGCCTTCACCGGCGCCAACGAACGCCATGCCGGCAAGTTCAAGGAAGCCCAGGGCGGCACGCTCTTCCTCGATGAGGTCGGCGAGCTGCCGCCGGAAGTCCAGGTCAAACTCTTGCGTGCGCTTCAGGACGGCGAGATCGATCCGGTCGGGGCCAAGCGCCCGATCAAGGTCGATTTCCGGCTGATCTCGGCGACCAATCAGAGCCTGTCGCGCCTCGTGGAATCGGGCGACTTCCGCGACGACCTCTATTACCGGCTGAACGTTTTCCCGATTCGGGTCCCTCCGCTCCGTGAGCGGCCCGAGGATATTCCCGAGCTCGTCCGCCATTTCATCGCCCGCTTCGCCGCCGAGGAGGGAAAACCACAACTTCGCGGCATCGCGGCCGATGCCCTCGGGATGCTGTCGGCCCATCCCTGGCCGGGCAACATCCGGCAGCTCGAAAACGCGGTTTTCCGGGCGGTTGTCCTCGCCGACGGCGAGGAGCTGACGCTGGCCGAGTTCCCGCAGATCGCCGCCCAGCACGAGGCTCAGGGCGACCGTGGCCTCAAAGCTACAGCCCCGCCGACCGATCACGGACTAGAATTGCCGCCGATCGTCGATGCGGAACCCATCTTGCCCGCCTTCGAAGATGGAGAAGTCCGGCCGCTCGGCGATATCGAAACGGATTTGATCAGGCTTGCGGTGAAGCACTACGGCGGACGAATGTCGCTGGTGGCGCGGCGCTTGGGGATCGGTCGTTCGACGCTCTACCGCAAGATCCGCGAATTGGAGCCTGATGGGAGCGACGTCGCGGCGGAATGACTGGGATGTGAACACGCCGGTGGGACTCGGTTCATCTTCGCTTGGTACAATTTTCCCGGAATGGACGCGACGTGGTGAAAAGGAACGTCTTGATGGTGCGTAGGGCATTTGGGGCCATGCTCGGCGGCGCGTTGATCGCCACCGCTCCGGTCGACTGGGCCGCGGCCTATGTCGTCGACAGCCCGGAATTCGCCGCGCGCGGCGGCGCCGCGATCTCGCTGCAGACCGAATTGGGGCCTCTCGAACGCGCCATCCGCGCGCACCTTCAGGCACTCGTCGGCGAAGGCACGCTCGGCGAGCGCGACGCCGCCGGCGTCATCGCGTTCTACGAAGCCCGCTCCTATCATCCGGCGTGGACCGCCAACGGCGCCCTGACGCCGTCCGCGATTCTGATCATCGAACGGATCGCGATGGCCGGCACCGACGGCCTTGACCCGGACGCTTATCCCACGCCCTCGGTCCGCTTCGGCATCGGAACGCGTCGGTCCGACGCCGCGGTCGCCGACGCCGAAATCCTCTTGAGCCTCGCCATCGCCGCCTACACGCGCGACGCTTTCGCCGGCCGCGTCGATCCGCGGACGATCAGCCCCGACATCGACATCGAGCCCCACTATCCGAACACGCTCGCCGCGCTCAACGCGATCGCCGCCAACGCCGATCCCGTCGGCGTGCTCGAAGGCTACAACCCGCACCATGCCGGCTATCTCGCCCTCCGCGAGGAGCTGGCGCGCCTTCGTGCCGAGGAGCGCGACGGGCCGGTGATCGTTCCCGAGGGCCCGACGCTGCGGCTCGGCGACGAAGACGCGCGCGTGGCGATTCTCCGCGTCCGACTCGAAGTGCCGGCCGGGGACGAAACGGCCCTCAATGTCTACGACGAAGAGCTGATGTCGGCCGTACGCGACTTCCAGGCGAATGCCGGCCTGGTGACCGACGGCATCGTCGGTCCCAACACGCTCGGCGCTCTCAACGGCCCGGCCGTCGATCCGGTCGCCGAGGTGATCGCCAACATGGAGCGCTGGCGCTGGATGCCGCGCGATTTGGGCGATTTCTATGTCAACGTCAACGTTCCGGAATTCATGGTGCGCATCGTCGACGACGGCGTGCTCTCCCATGAAACCCGCGTCGTCGTCGGGCAGCGGACCCACCGCACGCCGATCTTCTCGGACGAGATCGAGCATCTGATCGTCAATCCGTTCTGGTACGTGCCGGCCTCGATCGTCTCAGAAGAGATGATGCCGATCCTCCGTTCCGACCCGAACTATTTCAACCGCAACAATTTCGACGTGTTCGTGAATTGGAACGGCCGCACCCAGCAGGTAAATCCGGTCCAGGTCGATTGGTACCGGCTCACCCCCGGCCAGATTTCGATGCGCCAGCGCCCCGGCGACGGCAATGCCCTCGGCCGCATCAAGTTCATGTTCCCCAACAGCCACGCGGTCTATCTCCATGACACGCCGTCCAAGAGCCTTTTCCAGCGCGACGTGCGCACTTTCTCCCATGGCTGCATCCGGGTGATGAACCCGATGGAGTTCGCCGATGCGCTCCTGGCGGGGGACGCGGAGTGGAACGCCGACCGGCTGACGACCCTCTTCGGCAATCAGGAGCGCCAGGTCGATCTCGGGACCCATATTCCCGTCCACATCACCTACTTCACCGCGGTCGTGGACGAATCAGGGACGGTCCAATTCAAGAGCGATGTTTACGGCTATAGCGCCGCCGTGAGGCAGGCGCTGCAGTTGGACGACACGGTCGTCGCCGGCAACTAGCTGATTTTCCGCCGGATAAAACTGCGGCTCCGAGCCATTGCCGGAGCGGCGGTCCGACCACGCCGCCGAATCGGCGATCTTATGCCTTGAATTCGGCGCCGATTTCGGGTGTCCTGCCTTAACTATTCGGGACCTTTTCCCGGGCGGAACGACGGTGCGGCAACAAACTTTTGGTTAACACTGGGGATCCACACTGGGGGCCGTGGGGATGCCGGAGGGGCCGGCAAGGACGGCGGGATCAATTTGCTAGTGCCGCGTAACGATCGGCAGGTCGCTCTGCCGCGAACAGCGCCGAAGCGGTTCCCGCTGCCCCTGGCGGCGGCGTTTCTTTGCCTTTCGGCGGCCGTCGCCCAATTCGCCTCCGCCGCTTCCGAACGGACCCTCACCTTCTACAATCTGCACACCTACGAGACGACCACCATCACCTACAAGCGCGACGGGCGCTATCTCACTGACGGGATGGCGCAAATCAGCCACGCGCTGCGTGACTGGCGCCTCGGCGCCGTGACCGAGATGAACCCGCGGCTGATCGACCTTGTTTGGGAGATCTACCAGCAAAGCGGATCGACCGAGCCCATCAAGATCATTTCAGCCTTCCGGTCGCCGCAGACCAACGAGATGCTGCGGTCGCAGTCGAACGGCGTCGCGGAGAACAGCCAGCACATGCTCGGCAATGCCATTGACATGCAGTTGCCGGACGTCGACCTCACCACGTTGCGCAACGTCGCTTTGCGCATGCAGGTCGGCGGCGTCGGCTTCTATCCGGGTTCCGGTTCGCCCTTCGTCCATGTCGATGTCGGCTCGGTCCGGCACTGGCCGCGCCTCAGCCGGACGGAGCTCGCGGCCGTCTTCCCCGACGGACACACCTTGCACATCCCGTCCGACGGAACGCCGCTCCCCGGCTATGCCGACGCCCAGCTCGCCTATCAGGAGCGCGGCGACCTGGTTGTCCCGCTGTTCGGCACGACCAGCGAGGAGGCGCAGGCGACCCGCCTTGCCGGCCTGTTCGGACGCGACCGCAACGCGGCTCCGGCCGCGGCCGCGCAGCCCACGGCGGCGGCTGAAGCGGCGGCCGATCCGGTCATGCTGGCATTCGCCGAACCGACGCTCATCACCGCGCCGCCCGCCGCCCGCCCGACGATCCCCGGCGTCACGGTCGAACCGCCGCCGAACGCAATGGCCTTCGCGCCCGCCGCCGCCGAACCCGGCCGCGATCCGCTCGCCATGATCCTGGGCGAGGCCCGTCCCGCCGCGTTCCCGGCGCCGCCGCCCGAGGAGGTCGACCTTGCGCTCGAGCAGCATTGGTACGACCCGCTGGCGGTGATCACCCGGCCGTCGATCTCCGGCAGCGATCTCCCCTTCCGCCAGATGACCGCTACCGTCAGGCAGGAAGCGTTCGCCCGGCTCACCGCCCCCGATATCGGCGGCTCGCCCCACCTCCTCGCCCTCCCGGACCGCGTGGCCGCCGGCGGGTTCCTCGACCCGGCGCCGATCGACGCCGGCTACCGCTTCGCCGGCGCGGTCATCGTCCCTGTCCCGATGATCGACCTCACCGAGCTGACGCGGCTCGCGCAAGCGCGGTAGTCAGGCGCCTTCGGGGACCATTCCGAGCGCATGCAGATAAAGATCGAGCAGCGCCGCCTGCTCCTCGCGCTCCGCCCGGTCCTGCTTCCGCATCCGCACCACGGCGCGGAGTGTCTTCGCGTCGAAACCGTTGGCTTTCGCCTCGGCATAGATGTCGCTGATGTCGTCGGCCAGCGCCTTCTTCTCTTCCTCCAGCCGCTCGATTCGCTCGACGATCGATTTGAGCTGACCCGCCGCGATACCGCCTGACCCGACCATTCCGTTTCCTCGTCATCCTTGCCGAAGCGGCGTGAGTGCCTTCGGCTTCATCGCCGGTCAACCCCGCGCGAATGGGATCGCCAACAGCGGGGACGAACGCTCTGTCCGGCCGCGCGTCGCCACGAGCCGCGTTGACATCGGCGAATCCCAGGCGGCATAAGAACGCGACCTTCTCCAGTCCGTCCGGCCAGTGCGCAACCGATTGACTTCCTTCCGCTTCGTTCGAGTTTGCGCGGCGTGCCTGGGCGTTTGGAGCGGCGCCGCGCTCTTCTCGGCGACCCCGGCCGCGGCGGAATTCACGATCTGCAACCTCACCGACAGCACCGTAGGGGTGGCCGTGGGTTATGACGACGACGGCACCTGGGTCACCGAGGGCTGGTGGACGCTGCCACCGCCTGCCGGCGACGGGCCGAGTTGCGTGACCCCGGAGGCGTTGGCCGGGCCGTTGCGGTCGCGCTACTACTATGTCTACGCCGTCGACTACACGCTCGGCGGCGAATGGGCGGGCGACAACTACATGTGCACTCAGGACACGGCGTTCACAATCCGCGGGATCGAGGACTGCGTCGCCCGCGGCTATGACCGGACCGGCTTCGCCGAGATCGACACCGGCGACCGCGAGGTGCACATCGTGCAGCTCACGGACGCGGGAGCCGCGGGCCCATGAGGCGCTCGCGCAAGGTCAAGATCCTGGCGACGCTCGGCCCCGCCTCATCCTCGCTCGAGGTGATCGCGGAGCTTGCCGCCGCTGGCGCCGACCTGTTCCGCATCAACATGAGCCACACCTCGCAGGACGAGATGCGGCGATTGATGGACCTCATCCGCGAAGTCGAAACCAGATCGGCGCGCCCGATCGGTGTCGTCGTCGACCTGCAAGGACCGAAGTTCCGCATCGGCACCTTCGCCAAGGGCAAGATCAATCTCAAGGTCGGCCAGCAGTTCACCCTCGACGCCGATCCGACGCCCGGCGACGAGACGAGAGTGCATCTGCCGCACCCCGAGATTCTGCACGCGCTCGCTCCCGGCGACCGTCTTCTCCTCGACGACGGCCGGGTTCAGCTGATCGCCGAGAACTGCCGCCCCTCGCGGGCGGTCACTCTTGTCGAAGCCGGCAAGCACCTCTCCGACAAGAAAGGCGTCAGCGTTCCCGACACCACGCTCGACCTGTCGTCGATGACGGAGAAGGATCGGCTCGACCTCGACGCGGCGCTGCAGGCCGGCGCCGACTGGATTGCAATGTCGTTCATCCAGCGGCCGGCCGACCTCGAGGCGATCCGCAGTCATACCGGCGCCAAGGTCAGCATCATCGCCAAGATCGAGAAGCCGCAGGCGGTCACGCAGCTTGCCGAGATCGTCAAGGCCGCGGACGCGCTGATGGTCGCGCGCGGCGATCTAGGCGTCGAGGTGCCGCTGGAGAAGGTTCCCGGCATCCAGAAGCAGATCACCCGCGCGGCCCGCCGCGCCGGCAAGCCGGTGGTAATCGCGACGCAGATGCTGGAGTCGATGATCGCCGCGCCGGTGCCGACCCGCGCGGAGGTGTCCGACGTCGCCACCGCCGTTTTCGAAGGCGCCGACGCCATCATGCTCTCGGCCGAGTCCGCGGTCGGCGGCTACCCGGTGGAGGCGGTCGCGACGATGGACCGGATCGCGATGGAGGTCGAGCGCGACATCAACTACGCCACCATCATCAACGCGCAGCGCGCCGAGCCGCAGCCGACCGTCGCCGACGGCATTGCCACCGCCGTCCGCCAGATTGCCGAGACGCTGCGCCTGGCGGCGATCTGCTGTTACACCGGCTCCGGCACGACCGGGATCCGCGTCTCGCGCGAGCGCCCGCAGACGCCGATCATCGCCTTGTCGACGGTCGTCGGCACCGCGCGCCGGCTGGCGCTCGGCTGGGGGCTGCATTGCGTGTTCGGCGACGAGGCGCCCGATTTCGACGGCATGGTCGACCGCGCCTGCGAAGTGGCGGTGCGGGAGGGCTTCGCCTATCCCGGCGACCGCATCATCATCACCGCCGGCATCCCGATGGGCCGTCCGGGCACCACCAACATGCTTCGGATCGCCGTCGTCAACGAGACCGGAACCGGCGCCGCCTGACCGACGGGAGCCGCCCGCTCGCCTGCGGGTGCGATCGTTCCTTTCCCGGCAGTCGCTCCGCCTTCCCTGGAGGGGAGGGTGATTGTGATGCGTCCGACCGCGCCGCGGCGCGGTTCAGCCCTGCCGCGCCTTGAAGCGGCGGTTGACCTTGTTGATAATGTAGACGCGGCCTTTCCGCCGAACCAGGCGATTGGCGCGATGCCGCGTCCGGAGCGATTTGAGCGAGTTTCTGATCTTCATGGTCTTCGAGACTGGGGCTGGACCGAATGGTGGGCGTGACTGGGATTGAACCAGTGACCCCTACGATGTCAACGTAGTGCTCTCCCGCTGAGCTACACGCCCGGAATGAGGGGCCGCTTATAGCTGCCTTGTCGCGGCCGGTTCAAGCTTTAGCGGGCCGCCGCCCTCAGGCGGCCGCGAGGAGCTTCTCGACCTCGTCCACGAGGTCGCGGAGGTGGAACGGCTTCGACAGGACCTTGGCGTCTTTCGGCGCCCGCGAGTCGGGGTTCAGCGCCACCGCGGCAAAGCCGGTGATGAACATCACCTTGAGGTCGGGGTCGAGCTCGGTCGCCTTGCGGGCCAGTTCGATCCCGTCCATTTCCGGCATCACGATGTCGGTCAGCAGCAAGGTGAACGGCTCCTCGCGCAACCGCTGGTAGGCCGAGAGGCCATTGTCGAACGAGACCACGTCATAGCCGGCCGCCTCCAGGGCCTTGGTCAGGAACCGGCGCATATCATTGTCGTCTTCCGCGAGGAGAATCCGCGACATGAGAACCGCTCGATAGACCGTTGCTCCAGAACAGCCCCGACCATCGCAATACCGGCGGGCCGTAAATATCGGGTGAACCGGAACCCTGAGCGGCGCACCCGACCGGCAACATGTGGACAGCGGGACACGATGTTGGCAAGCTGAATTCGCATATGCCGGCGCGGCCTCCGCCCTCCCCGCCCGCCGGACGATCAACGATCGGGATCTCCACCCATGGCAGAAGCCATTGATTTCGAGCCCGATTCGGCCTTCGAAATCGTCGAGCCGAAGCGCCTGACCGCGCCGCTGATCTTCAACTCGCCGCACAGCGGATCGCGCTACCCGGCTTCGTTCCTTGCCAGATCGCGCCTCGACGAGCGCGCCGTCCGCCAGTCGGAGGACGTCGATGTTGACGCGCTGTTTGCCGCCGCGACGACCGCCGCCCCGCTCCTGCGTGCGCATTTCCCCCGCGCCTGGCTCGACGTCAATCGCGAGCCCTTCGAGCTCGACCCGGGGATGTTTTCCGAGCGGCTGCCGTCTTTTGCCAACACCGGCTCGTCGCGGGTCGCGAGCGGCCTCGGAACCATTCCCCGCGTCGTCGCTGACGGCAAGGCGATCTACTCCGGCGCGCTGCCGATCGGCGAGGCGCTGGCACGGATCGAAAACGTCTATGTGCCCTATCACCGCGCGCTGCGCCGCCTGATCGACCGGTCGCGCGCGATCTTCGGCTTCGCCATCCTGATCGATTGCCACTCGATGCCGTCCACCGTTCGCATGACGCATCTTCGCCGCCGCCCGGATTTCGTTCTCGGCGACCGGCACGGCTCGAGCTGCGATTCCATGCTGACCGACGCGATCGAGGCGGCGCTGGTCAGGCGCGGTTACGACGTCAGCCGCAACCGGCCCTATGCCGGCGGCTTCATCACCGAGCATTACGGGCAACCGAAAGACGGCACCCACGCCATCCAGATCGAGGTCAATCGCGCCCTCTATCTCGACGAGCGGACGCTGCTGCGGTCGAAGGGCTACCCGGTGCTGCGCGACGACATAGCCGGATTGATCGATATGCTCGCCCGCGACAGCAGCGATCTGATCAACCGTCACCGCGAAGCGGCCGAGTAGCCAAAAAAAGGGGCCGGTTGCGTGAGCAACCAGGCCCGAGTCTAGGGAGGAAACGCCCAAGGAGGGCAACGCGACAATTGAGGGTATCGATTGCCGCGTGTTCGATATTTGTGGGAGTGCACCCTGGCTTCAAGGACAAAACTTGACGGCATTGGTCACAAAGTTGGCAGTCGCGACATCAAACTTGTAGAACCCGCGGTTTTCCGCCGTAAGTGACGCGCTGGACATGCGACAAACTGGCCAGAAACCTCGGGATGACGGGAGCGGAGCGCCTGATTATGAGGCGTTCTTGCATCATCTGGCCGACATCGCGGCCGACGCGATCCTCCCCTATTTCCGCAAGCCGATTGCTTACGAAAGCAAGTCGGGCAAGCGATTCGATCCGGTGACCGCCGCCGACCGCGACGCGGAGCGCGCGATCCGCGCTGCGATCGCCTCCGCGTTTCCCGATCACGGCATCATCGGCGAGGAATTCGGCGACAGCGGCGCCGGGGCGGACTCGCTCTGGGTCGTCGATCCGATTGACGGCACGCGCTCCTTCATTGCCGGCGTGCCGCTCTGGGGCGTCCTCATCGGGCTGGTGCAGGACAAGATCCCGCGCCTCGGCCTGATGGCGCAGCCCTTCACCCGCGAGCGTTTTTTCGGCGACGGCACGGCCGCCCGCTATCGCGGCCCGGACGGCGATCGCGATCTCGCCACGCGGTCATGCGGCGCGATCGCCGACGCGGTGCTGTTCACCACCTCGCCGCGTCATTTCACCGGCGACGCGCTCGCCGCCTATCAGCGGGTCGAAGCGAGGGCGCGGCTGGCGCGCTACGGCACCGATTGCTACGCCTATTGCATGATCGCCGCCGGCCTCGTCGACGCCGTGATCGAAGTCGACCTCAAGCCCTACGACATCCTGCCGCTGATCCCGATCATCGAGGGCGCCGGCGGCCGCGTCACCGATTGGCAAGGCAACCCGCCGCCGGCCACCGGCCAGGTGGTCGCGACCGGCGACCCGCGACTCCACGACGAGATCCTCCTTGTGCTGTCCGGCTAGCTTCCCGGAACCTCGCCTCCGGCGACGAAGGCGTCGAACGCTTTCCAGAACCGCTCCCTGATCGCGTCCGATTCCATCAGCACCTCATGCCCGGCTTCGGCGATGACGACATGGACGCCGTTCGGCAGCCGGTTTGCCAGCGCGGCGATGGCATCATTGGCGACGATCCGATCCCTCCCCGCCGTGACCAGAAGCACCGGCCGGTCGATCGCGGCGGCGAAGTCCGGCGCCTCGCTCTCCTGCATCGCGCGGGCGGCCGAGTAGATCCAACGCACCGTCGGCCATCCCGATTTCAGGTCCGGCGCCGCCTTCAACAGCGCATCCATCCTGAGCTGCCGCGGTTGATCTTCCGGCTCGTCGCGTTCGCGGAGGGCCCGATTGGCAACCGGTCGCGCGTCGCGCCCGAAGAACAGGCCGAGCCCGGTCAGGAACCGCGTCACGGCCATGGGCGGCGCGGTGAGCGGCGACAGCCGGAGCATCGGCGTCAGCAACACCATGCGGGCGAATTCGGCCCGGCCGTCATGCGCGGCGCGGAGGCACGCAAGCGCGCCCATGGAATGCGCCATCGCCGCCACCGGCTGCGGGCAATGCGGCAGCACGATATGGCTCATCACCGCGTCGAGGTCGCGGTCGTAATGGGAGTAGTGCTCGATGTGGCAGCCGCGCGCGACCAGGCGTTCCGATCCGCCCTGTCCGCGCCAGTCGAACGCCGCCACGGCGAATCCGCGGCGGCGGAGTTCGCCGACCGTCTCGAAATATTTCTCGATGAACTCCGTCCGGCCTTGAACAAGGAGAACTGTGCCGCGGGTCTTGCCGGTCGCCGGCCAGCGGGCGGTGCGCAGGCGGATCCCGTCCGCCGTGACGACGGACGCGACATCCCCTCCGGGTGGCAGCGGATTGTCGGCGAATTCGACGAGCTTCATGGGCGAGGTTGGACAGACGCAACGCCGGCGGCGCGTTTCGGTGCGGATGAATCAGGCGATTCTTCGCGCATGAGCCGCGAAAAGCAAACCGTGCTCGCATTCCGTCGCGGCGATTTCCTGCCGACATTGATGCAGGTGCTGCGCCCGGACTAACGTTTCCGGTCGAGCGGCAACGATCGATTGAGGCTGGTGCACCATGAAATACTCCTCGCGACTTCTGAAGCTGGCCGGCGCGGCGCTGATCGTGGTCGCGATCGGCTGGTCGACGCAACCGGCCACTTCCACCGAGCCGGGTCCCCCCGGTCCGGAAGGTCCGCCCGGTCCTCAGGGCGAACAGGGCGAACCCGGCCCCCAAGGCCCGGAAGGTCCGCAGGGCCCGCCCGGTGCGGACGGTGCCGACGGCGCGCCGGGGCCGCAAGGTCCGCCGGGACCGCAAGGACTGCAGGGACTGCAAGGGCTTCCCGGGCCGCAGGGTGTGAAGGGCGAAGACGGCGCCGAGGGCCAGGATGGCGCAATCGGCCCGACGGGGCCTCCGGGTCCCGCGGGCCCGGCCGGTCCCGAGGGACCGCGCGGCCTTCAGGGTCCGTCAGGTCCGCCCGGCCCGCCCGGACCGGTCGGTCCATCCGGCCTCCCGAGCGGCGCGGTCGTGTTCTTCGCCGGCAGCGCCTGCCCCGAGGGATGGACCTTTGTCGGCACGATCGAGATGGGCGCCATTACCACGATCGAGATGGGCGCCATTACATTGAACGGCTGCGCCATCGTCCGCGGCTAGCGGGCCGCCTCAGCGGGACTACCGTACGTGCGGAAAACCAAGCCGGCGGCGTCCTGTTGGGGGACGC
>CAYOBK010000285.1:0-2508 GCA_964402275.1 uncultured Bauldia sp. | reverse complement strand
CCGCTGGTGGCGATGACCTATTCGGCGGACTGGCAAAAGCACTACGCGCAGAACGACTATGTCGACATCGATCCGGTGGTGCGCGCCGGCATCGGCGGCATCCTGCCGATCGACTGGGCGAATCTGGACCGTACGCATCCGACGGTCAGGCGATTTTTCGGCGAGGCGCAGGAATTCAAGATCGGCGGGCACGGGCTGTCGATCCCGGTTCGCGGGCGGCACGGCGAGTTCGCGCTGTTCAGCGTGACGTCGCAAATGCCGACGCGGGAATGGGAGCGGCTGAAGCACCGCTACATGCGCGACTTCATGCTGCTGGCCTACAACTTCCATTCCTTCGCGCTCAGCGCCGAGCATATCGAGCAGGACGAAGAGTACCGCGACAAGCTGTCGTTCCGCGAGGCGGAGAGCCTCCGCTGGACCGCAATGGGGAAATCGGCGTGGGACACCGGCCAGATCATGGGCGTCAGCGAGCGCACGGTGAAGTTCCACCTGGAGAACGCGCGGTCGAAACTGCAGGCGATGAACACCACCCACGCCGTCTCCAAGGCCATTAGTCTTAATTTGATAACCCTGTTCTAGCCGGTCCCTTCGGTACAATTGCGGGCAATCCGGTAAGGTTTCCTTTCCGACGCTGCTGGTCTCCTCGAACCGCCGCGCGATCGGCGCACACCTGCCCTTTCGGACAGGTGGCCAGGGACAGCGCCCTTACTAACCTAGGTGCGATTCGGTCGCTGACGCGGCGGAAAGAAGGTTGGGTATGATCAGGCTTGTGCAGGGCCATCGGCGGGCCGCGTTCCCGCGCGAAATGGCGGCAATGCACCGGCTCCGGCGGAAGGTCTTTCACGATCGGATGGGCTGGGATGTTTCGGTGATTCGAGACTGGGAGGTGGACGGTTTCGACGCTCTCGATCCGCTCTATCTCCTGTCGATCGACAACACCCAGCGGATCGTCGGGACGCTGCGCATGCTGCCGACGACCGGCTTCACCATGATCAACGACGTCTTCCCGGAGCTGCTGCCGGAGGGCGAGCCGATCGTGAGCCCGCTTATCTGGGAATCGAGCCGCTTCGCCGTCGATCGCGAAGCCGACGTGCCGATCGGTCCCAACGGCGTCAGCCGCGCCACCGCCGAGCTCGGGCTCGGCATGAACCGGATCGGCATGCAGCTTGGGCTGACGCACGTCGTTACCGTCTACGACGGACTGGTGCACCGCGCGCTGAAGCGCGGCAATTGCGCCGGCGAGCCGATGGGACCGCCCAAGCGCATCAACGGCCGGCCCACCTATCTCGTGCTCTATGAGGTCGGACCCGAAACCGAAGAGACGGTTCGGGCGGCCAGCGGAATTCGCGGCGATGTCCTCGAGGAGACGACCCATGAGCGTCTCGAGCTCGAGGTCGCCTGAAGATGGACGGGTGGGGGAACGCCGTCTTCTCGCCCGTCGACGAAACCCTGGCGGGATCGTGACGGTGGAATGAGGCCACGGCCGCTGACCCGAGTCCCCTCTCGGAGTTGTGCCGGCCGCCGCGCGGTCCCGCCAGGACCTCCATGAGACGGCTCGCGGATGATAACGCGACGCCCCGCCGCGCCGCTTACGCGAAGAGCTTCGCCAGTTCGTCGAGGCTCGACAGCCAGCCGTCGCGATGGCTGTCGCGCGAGTCGCTCGTCGCCAGCTTGCGGTGCGTGAGCTGCAGGTGGGTACCCCCGCCGGCCGCGCGGAAAGTGAGTTCCACTTCGCTCTCGGCGCCCCGCGTGCCGTCGGGATCCTCCCACGCCCAGGTGAATCTGAGGAGGCCCGGCCGGTCGATGGTCAGATATTGGCCGGAGACGATGTGACGATCGCCGTTCGGCGCCTGCATGACCGTCCGCCACCGGCCGTTTTCGCTGACGTCGAGCGATAGCTCGGGCGTTACGAAACCTTCAGGTCCCCACCATCGCGCCAGCGTTTCGGGATTCACCCAGGCGTCGAAGACGCGCTCGGGCGGCGCCGGCAGATGCCGTTCCAGCACCAGCTGATATTCCTTGCCGCCCGGCGCCGGTGCGGTTGCCGGCTCAGGCACCGGTGCGGTCCTTTCTGCCGGCGTCATCGAGCAGCATCCGTTCGAGCCGGTCGAGCGTGCCGCCCCAGAAGGCGCGGTAGTGCGCCAGCCACCGGTCGACCGCCTCGATCGATCCGGTCCTGATACGGTAGCGGCGCCACTGGCGATCGACGCGATGCTCGATCAGTCCGGCGTCCTCCAGAATGCGCAAGTGCCGCGAGATTGCCGGCTTGGATACGGCAAAGGGCGCCGCCAGTGCGCCGGCGGGCTGCTCTCCCTCGACGAGCAGCTTCTCGACGATGGCGAGCCTCGTCGGGTCGGAAAGGGCATCGAAGATGGCGGGGAGCGCGGGTGCGGCCAAGCGTGTCATCCGTAGGTTAATTAACGTGATAGCTAATCACTGCCACGATTTCAACCCGGGGAGAAACCCCGCGCGCAGGCCGGATATGCCGGGCCCCGCAGTGGTGCCGCC
>CAYOBK010000284.1:0-3910 GCA_964402275.1 uncultured Bauldia sp. | reverse complement strand
ACCGAGGAAAAGGCGACAGGCCGATTCATCGGCATTATCGGCCTCAAGCCGGTTGCCCCGGAGCTGCCGATCGCGCCTGCGGTCGAAGTCGGCTGGCGTCTTGCGCGTGACCTCTGGGGCCTCGGGATGGCGCCGGAGGGCGCGCGAGCGGTGATGCGAGCCGGGTTCGACGAGCTCGGGCTCCAACGCATCGTCTCCTACACTTCGGTGGCGAACACACCGTCACGCCGCGTGATGGAGAAGATCGGGCTGGCGAGGCGGGCCGACGGCGATTTCGATCACCCGTTCATCGCGGCGGGTCACCCTTTGCAGCGCCAGGTCCTCTACGACGTCGACAAGACGGCGTGGCTGCGAACGCAAGCGGCGGTGGTCGGTACCTGACGGCCGCCGGTCAAACGGAAGCCAGCCAGATCACCGCAAGCCCGGCGGCGAGAGCGGCAAGGCCGAACGTCCGCAGGGTTGCCGACGGCCGCTCCAGCGCGACGCGCATCATGCGTTTGATCTGCTCCGGGAATGCCGCGTAGAGCATGCCCTCGATCGCCAGCGCGATACCGACGCCGATGAAGAAGGTGCCCAAGGCGGCGTGAACGGTCTAAGGGCCGGGGGCCGGCACGATTTCAGGCACGATCGGGATTTCCGGGACTTCGGGGAGTTCGGGTACCTCCGGCAGCAGCACGGGATCAAGCGGCGTCGGCGGAACCTCGATGGCGCCGATCTCGTTGAAGAACCGGAAGAAGTCGCTGTTCGGCGACAGCATCAACGTCGTGGTGTTCGGCGTCAGTCCCTGCAGATAGGCCTGCATCGACAGGTAGAAGCTGAAGAAATCCTGGTCCTGGCCGTAGGCCTCGGCGTAGATCTGGTTGGCTTCGCCGTCGCCCGCTCCGCGCAGGATCTGGGCGTCGCGATTGGCGTTGGCGACCGTGACCGTCACCTGCCGGTCGGCGGCGGCGCGGATGCGGCGCGCTGCCTCCTCGCCCTGGGCGCGGATCAGAGCCGCCTCCTGCTGGCGCTCGGTCTGCATGCGCGCGTAAATGCGGTCGGCGTTGTCCTCGGGGAGGTCGACGCGCTGAATCCTCACGTCGACTACCTCGACGCCGAGATTGGTGGCCCCCAGCGCGACCCGGTTGGTGATCTGCTGCATCAGATCGGTGCGGTTGTCGCGGACAATGGCCTGGAAGTCGGCATCGCCGAGCACGGAGCGCACCGACGCATCGAGGATGGCAAGGAGGCGGGAGTTTGCCGTCGCGATCGTGCCTACCGCCTCGTAGAACCGCAGCGGGTCGGTAATCCGGTATCGGCCGAAAGCCAGGACATTGATCCGGCGCTGATCGCCGGCGACGATTTCGTTCTCCTCCTGGAGCGTAGCTTGTGGCGGCGGCGAGAATCCGAGCAGCCGCTTCTCGAGGTAGACCACGTTGTCGATGAACGGCACCTTCAGATAGAGGCCGGGCTCGAGAGCGGTGTCGACCGGTTCGCCGAAACGAAGCACGAGCGCGAATTTCGTCGGATCGACGACGAAGATGCTCTGCAGGCCGATGATTGCGACGGCGACCGCGAGAATCGCGCTGCCGACCGCGAAGAAGCGACCGCGGGTCATTGGCCGCCTCCGGGAACGAGCTGGTTCAGGGGCAAATACGGGACGATGCCGCCTCCGACCGCGTCGTCGACGATGATCTTGTTCATGCCGGCGAGGATGTCGGCAATCGTCTCCAGATAGATGCGCTCGCGAATGATCTCGGGCGAGGTGGCGTAGATCTGATAGACCTGCAGGAAGCGATCGGCGTTACCCGTTGCCTCCGCCACCACCTGCTGGCGATAGGCTTCGGCCGCCTCGGTGATCTGCGCCGCCTGGCCGCGCGCCTCGGGGATCACCTGGTTTGCATAAGCCGTCGCTTCGTTCTGGAAGCGCTCGTTGTCGGCCTGTGCCGCCTGAACGTCGCGGAACGCGTCGACCACCTGCGGCGGCGGATCGACGGCGGAAAGGTTCACGCGGACGATCTGAATCCCGGCGTTGTAGGCGTCGAGAATCCGCTGGACCCGGGTCTGTACGGCTTCGCGCGTCGCTTCGCGAAGCTCGGTTTGCAGCGGCGCCAGATCCTCGCGGCCGATCTCCTCGCGCATCACGCTCTCGGCGACGTCGCGGACGGTGCCGTCGGGATCGGCGAGATTGAAGAGGTAGGCGCGGGCGTCGTTGATGATCCAGACCACCGAGAAATGCACGTCGACGATGTTCTCGTCGCCGGTTAGCATGAGGCTCTCGGCCGGCACGCTGCGTACCGGCGGGTTGGGATTGACCGGCGTTGGGTCGTCCTGCACGTAGCCGATCTGGACCTGGGTCTCGCGGGTCACCGCCGGCGTATAGACGGTTTCGACAAAAGGCAGGCGGAAGTTGAGGCCCGGAAGGACGGTCCGGTTGTATTCGCCAAAGCGCAGGACGACGCCGAGTTCGTTCGGCTGCACGCGGAAGGTGAAGGCGGTGTACCCGATGAAGCCGATGGCGACGATAACCAGCGCCACGATGGCGATCGGATTGATGCCGCCGCCGCCGCGCCGGCCGGGGAATACGCGGCGAAGGCGGTCCTGGCTCCGCCGAAGGAGTTCCTCGAGATCGGGCGGATTGGACCGTCCGCCGCCCCCGGTGTTTCGTGGCCCCTGGCCCCAGGGGCCGCCGTTGCCGCCGCGCCAGCCGCCGCCACCGCTCATTTCGTGTACCGTCGGCATTCTCTAATCCTTCTGGGAAAGCTTCCGTCGGACTGTCGCCGGCCGCCGTCAACATCACCGGTTTCGAGGATTGGCGCCTTATAGGCGAATGGGATCGAGGCCGCAAATGGCCGAAGGCAACGGCGTCAAAGGCATTCCCCGCCCGCCCCGGCGGCGACCGCCCCTCTCGGGCAAGTGGGCGCTGCGCCAGGCGGCGTCAAGGCCGCCGACCGGCGCGCTCGTAGACAACGAAGCGCGTGGGGTAGGTGTCGCGGTCGCCGGCCGGCACGTCTTCCTGCGACGCGGGCCGCCACACCGCCGGATCAATTGCCGGGAACCAGGTATCACCTTCGACCGCCGCTCGCACATGTGTGATGTACAATCGGTCGGCCCGATCGATCGCCGCCGCGTAAACCGCGCCACCTCCGATCACCATGATTTCGTCGCCCCCGACAGCCGCGATCGCATCGCCGGCGACATCGATCGCTTCGTCGAACGACGTGACGCGCAGGAAACCGGCGATCGTCATTTCCTTCGAGGTGATGACGATGTTGGTTCGATCGACCAGAGGTTGACCGAGGCTGTCGGCGGTGCGACGGCCCATGATCACCGGCTTGCCGACGGTCAGCTTCTTGAACCGGCGCATGTCGGTCGACAGGTGCCACGGAAGCCCGCCGCCGGCGCCGATGACGCCGTTTTCCGCCACGGCGGCGATGAGGGAGAGGGAAACGGCCATCGGTTCGCTTCTTAACGGATTGGTTGTCGGATCGGGCTAGGATATGGCGTTGCTGCTCGATCGGCCGATTCGGCAGGCTTCCCATGACGGCGTGGTTGCCTGCAAAGTGCCTAAATTTTCGGTTGGTGCTTTCCGGCTCGCCGTTGCAGTATTATCGGCAATGACTTAGCGGCAAGCTTCGGGGGTCGCGAAAGATGTTTTATCACGACATTCTTCTGTTCCTGCACTTGGTCAGCCTCGCGGTCGGGCTCGGAATCGGGACCGCCAACATCTTCCTCGTCCGCTGGGCTGCCCAGTCGGAGAAAGTGGAGGAGGCGGCGCTGTTGCGGTCTCTGCCGCCGAGACTGTCTCAGATCTCCCAGATCGGGCTTGCGGTGCTCGTTGTCACCGGGCTGCTCCTTCTGTTCACCGTCGGCGGCATGGCCTCCTACTCCTTTGGCCAGTTCTGGTTCTATATGAAGCTCCTGGCCGTCG
>CAYOBK010000283.1:0-5431 GCA_964402275.1 uncultured Bauldia sp. | reverse complement strand
CAAGGAGGATCTCATGCGGTCTTGCGACGCGTTTGATCTCCACCATCTCCACCATCAGCGGCTCGTCGACATGGGTGCGGCCGGCGGTGTCGAGCATCACGACGTCGTAGCCGCCAAGACGGGCAGCGGTGATTGCGCGATCGGCGATCTGGGTCGGCGTTTGGCCGGGAACGACCGGCAGAGTATCGATGCCGTTCTGTTCGCCGAGCACGCGAAGCTGCTCCTGCGCCGCCGGGCGGCGCGTGTCGAGCGACGCCATCAGCACCTTCCGCCGCTCGCGGTCGCGGAGGCGCCGCGCGATCTTGGCGGTTGTCGTGGTCTTGCCGGAGCCCTGCAGGCCGACCATCATGATCGGCAGCGGCGGAGGCGCGTTGAGGTCGAGCGGCGCCGGATCCTTACCAAGCGTCTCGACAAGCTCATCGTGGACGATCTTCACGACCATCTGGCCGGGAGTCACCGAACGGATGACCTCCTGGCCGACGGCGCGGCTGCGCACCCTTTCGGTGAAGGAGCGGACGACGTCGAGCGAAACGTCGGCCTCGAGGAGGGCACGGCGGACCTCGCGGATCGCCTCGTTGACGTCCGCCTCGGAGAGCGCGCCGCGGCCGCGAAGCCGGTCGAAAACCGCGCCGAGCCTGCCGGAGAGCGAGTCAAACATCCCTAGCCCTGTCCATCACTTCTCGTTTACCTGCCATCCGCAAATAGGTCCGGGCGCCCGCGGGCGCAACGCGCTGGCGGACGTTGGCCTCCGGGGTCGCGCCCCGGTCGGCGGCTCGGGCACTAGCTTGCCGAGAAATCCGGGGGTCAGTAACGCTTTGGCGGCCGAGGAGTCAATTCGGGCGGCGCGTCGCCGCGGGGAGAGCGGATGGCCAAGGAAGTGGACGCCTGGCTGGCGAAATACGACAACCCTATGAAACCGCTGGTGCAGCGGATCCGGAAGATCATCCTCGCCGCCGACAAGCGGATCGAGGAAACGATCAAATGGCAAACGCCGACCTTCGCCTATAAGGGCAATCTCGCCTCGTTCCAGCCGCGCGCGAAGAAGTTCGCCAGCCTTCTGTTCCACACCGGCGCATCGATCAAAGGCAAATTCCCCTCGCTCGAAGGCGGCGAAGCCGTCGCCCGCTACATGCGCTTTGCCGATATCGATGAGGTCGAGGCAAAAGCCGCCGAGCTCAAGCGGATCGTCGCCGCGTGGTGCGACCAGCGGGACGCTGCTGGCTGACCGGGTCTGCCGCCTCGGCGCGGAGCCGCGCCTTGGTGCCGTCGTCGACGGCGCGCCAGTGGAGGCCGTTGAGCGCCGCGTGAAGCGCATAAAGCGCGTTCACGCTGACGAGGCGCGGGTTCCAGTGCTTGAGCCGCCGATAGGCGGCAACGGCGCCGACCGCGCGCAGCTCGTCAACCGTCGCGATCCCGACCTCGGCCAGCCATTGGCTCGATTTCGGCCCGAGGCCGGGAAGCGCGCCCGGACGGTCGGAGCCCGTCGCCGGACGATTCCGGGCCAGGACGGCGCGTTTCACGCCGCCCGTCGCGCGGCCGCTAGAGATTGTCGGCGAACTCCCGGACGAGATCGATATTGGCGTTGACCGCGTCGAGATTCTCCTGGGTCTGGCCGAACATGCCGAGCATCATCGGCTGCTGCTCGGGCGGCGCCTCGAGGACCGCGTAGGAGAACATCACGGAGAACATCACGTTGACCCATTGCCCGTAGTCTTCGAAGCCGTGTTCGGTGACGATCGCGTTGAGTTCGCCAAGGGCACCCGTGACCATGGCGAACGCTGCCAAAGCAGCCATCGGCTCTTCACCTTCCGGCACGTTGTACTGCTGGGCAAGGGTTTCGCTGGCAGCCATCACGGCCGGGTAACTGTTGACGAAGGCGACCACCAGGTCCGAGGTCAGCGGATACGCCTCGCCCATGGTCGGAATGCCGGGCATCGGCGGGGCCTGGGCCATGGCTTCGGCCGGAAAAAAAGCGCCCAAGGGCGCGGCGGCAATCAACGCGGCCGAGGCCGCGCAACGCACCAGTCGCTGCACGCGGTCGATCATGAATATCGGTCTCCTGAAATCCAGCTGAACTTGCCCCGCTTCCGAACGATTCTAGCACGGCGTTCGGCCGGCGCCAGAGGCATCCTGCCTCTCTCGAGAGAAGCGGCTAACGCCGGCTGAATGAGTCTCAGGCGTGGCTTGGGGAGCGCACGTAGCCCGGCTCGAGGCCGTCCTCTTCCGGCTCGCGCGCTCCAGTCGGCACGGCGCCGGCCACCATGTCGGCGATGGTGTATTTGTCGAGGACGGTGAAGAAGGCACCGAGGGCGGTCGAAAGCGCGCCGCCAAGGCCGCAATTCGGGCCGACGGCGCAAACGTGACCGCGTTCGCTCATGCAGTCGTTGAGGTCGAGGCTGCCTTCGGAGGCCCGGACGACGTCGGCGAGGGTGATCTTGTCGGCGGGGCGGGCAAGACGGATGCCGCCATTCCGGCCGCGCAGCGTCTCCACGAGATTGCTCTCGACGAGCACATGCATGATCTTGAACAGGTGCAACTCCGAGATCCGGTAGGCCTTGGCGATGTCGCGAATCCGGCTCGGGCCCGCGCGGTTGATCGCGCAGTACATCAAGGTCTGGATCGAGTAGCTCGTTTGCTGGGTCAGCCGCATCCAGCGACGCTCCCGTTCAAATGCAACATTTATCAGCCATTATAGCCGGTCGACGCATAACTTGAAAGGTGCATTCCGCTTTGTCAGCTTTTCCGCCGCCTTGTCAGCCCTTTGGCCAGACCGTAGGCAAAGGCGGCGGCGACATCGCCGATCCCGCTCGCCCGTGGATGCTCCTCCGCGAATTCGTCGATCGCATCATGGCGCGACCGCCGGCCCTGCCTCAGATTCCTCCCGGCCAGGAACACAAGTATGAGAGCCAGCGCCAGGGTGATTCCGGCCACGACGAAGCTGGCCGCGATCGGCCCCAGCGGCGCCTCGATCGCGCTGTAAACGCCGCCAATGGCGAAGCCGAGGGCGGTCAGGATCAGCAGAAAGGCGACCGTCCACATGCTGACGGCCATGACCGCCCGGCGTGCCTGATCGCGGGCGAGGTCGCCGAGGAGCCGTACGATCGCCAGGCGCAGCGGATGCATCAGTGGCGCATCCTGCCGATGAGGTAGCCGAGGCCGACGGCGATCAGGATCGACGTCAGCGGGTGGCGGCCGATCATCGCCTCGACTTCCTCGGCGGCGGCTTCACCGCGCTGCTGCGCCTCGGCCGCCCTCTTCTTGATGCGCTTGGCGGCGTGATCGACGGCCTCGCGGGCCGAATTGAGCGCCGAATCGGCCTGTTCCCTGCCCATCGCCTTCACCGTCTCCACCAGCTTGGCGAGATCGGCGCGGAGGGCGTTGAGTTCTGCTTTGAACTCTTCGGTGGCGTCCGCGGCGCCCGGCTTTGCGTTGGCCATGTTTTCTGCTCCGGTTGTTGTCGGCCGCCGCTCGACATAGGCGGCCGGTCGTTACCAAGCCCCCTATTTCATATGTGCGTTTGATCGCATGTGATGCAAATCAAAGGCGTATCTAAGGTTTCCGGCCGCCAGGAGCGCAATTTAAGCGCGCGTGCACGACTGCCGGCGGCCGCTTGATCGCCGGTATCGATTTGTTAACCATGCCTCCGTGATTCGTCTGGCCTCAGCGATTCAGCGCAAGACAATCACCTGCCGTAGCGAAAGGAGCGGTCCCTCGACGGGGTTTGCGATGGCGACCCTCCGCCTTTCCGGCTAGCCGCCAAGCCCTTTGACGGCGGCGATGTCGGCGACGGCAATGGCAAACAGGGGCTTGAGCCGGCGACTTTCGCCGGCTCAAGCTTTTTCGGCGGCGGCTGGACGGTTATAAGCTCGACCCATGCTCAATGCCGTTCGCAGATTCCTTGCCGATATCGGCGGGCCGGACAGTGGTCGCGACAGCGGCATGCCGGACGAACGGCTCGCCGCCGTGGCGCTGCTGGTTCATATGAGCGGCATCGACGGCGAATTCTCCGAGGACGAGAGCGCGACGCTCCGCGCGCTGGTGAAGGCGCGGTTCGGTCTTGACGAAGCCGATGCGGAGAAGCTGATCGCCAGGGCGCGCGAGGCCGATCTCGAGGCGGTCGACCTTTACGGCTTCACCAGCGTCCTGAAGTCGCAACTAGACGAGGCCGGGCGGACGCGAATCGTAGAGATGATGTGGGAGATGGTGTTAGCCGAAGGCGAAGTGCACGAGTTCGAGGACAATCTCGTCTGGCGCGTCGCCGAACTGCTAGGCGTGTCGTCGCGCGACCGCGTGCTCATGAAGCAGGAGGCGCGGCGAAAGCACGGCCTCGATTGAGCCGGACCAAATCGCCCCGGGCGTCAGCATGCGCGAAATCCGTTTCAAGGTCGGCGACGAATCCGTGTCCGGGCTGCTGGAGGCACCGAAACCGGCGCAGGCGATCCTGGCGATCGCGCACGGCGCCGGCGCCGGGATGCGCCACCGTTTCCTCGCGGGCGTGGCGAAGGGTCTCGCCAGGCGCGGCGTCGCGACGCTCCGCTATCAGTTTCCCTACATGGAGGCGGGGCGGAAGCGCCCCGATCCGCCGGCGAAGGCGGCCGCGGCGGTGCGCGCCGCCTTGGCCGAGGCCGGGCGGCTCGAACCCGACCTGCCGCTGTTCGCCGGCGGCAAATCATTCGGCGGGCGAATGACGTCGACGGCGGAAGCGGAGAGGCACATGCCCGGACTCGCCGGCCTGGTGTTCCTCGGGTTTCCGCTGCATGCACCGGGGAAGCCGTCAACCGAGCGCGGGGACCACCTCAAGCAGATTCGCGTGCCGATGCTGTTCCTGCAAGGGACGCGCGACAGTTTCGCCGACAGTGCGCTGATCAGGAAGACCTGCAGCGGTCTTGGCAAACGCGCCAAGCTGGTTACTTTCGCGGAGGCGGATCACTCCTTCCACGTACCGAAATCGGGTGGGTCAACGGACGCGGAAACGCTCGATGCGATGATCGCGGCAACCGCCGACTGGATCGACGAATTGATCGGCCTGCAAAGACGCGCTCAGTAGAGCTCGATCAGCCGTTCCAGATACTCGATCTCCGCGGCCGGTCGTCCGCGATCCTCGAGACGCTGGCGGATGATCTGCAGAATCTCGCGGGCGGTTTGGCGATCGATCTCGGTCGGCACCTGGACATTGTCGCCGTAGCGCTCGCCCTGCAGGGGCGGCGGCCGTCCGAACGGATCCTGCTCGCCATTATTCTCCAGTGGCATGCCCATGCCGTTCTGCTCGGCCATCTGCTGTGCAAGCGCCTCGGCGGTTGCCCGCAGCTGCTCGAGCGCTTCCGCCTGATCGGCGACGGCCAAGTCGGGCTGGCCATCGCCGAGGCGCTCGGCGGCGTCGCCCATGGCGCCCTCGGCCTCGGCCAGACCAAAGGTCTCATCGCCGTTGCCC
>CAYOBK010000282.1:0-4118 GCA_964402275.1 uncultured Bauldia sp. | reverse complement strand
TACGGCCA
Source organism: uncultured Bauldia sp. (assembly GCA_964402275.1). GTDB lineage: Bacteria > Pseudomonadota > Alphaproteobacteria > Rhizobiales > Kaistiaceae > JADLGL01. The sequence continues at coordinate 4,110 of CAYOBK010000282.1, read as the reverse complement.
GCGCTACTTCCTGCCGCGTGGCAAGGTCATCGGCGGATCGAGCTCCATCAACGGCATGGTCTATGTGCGCGGCCAAGTGGAGGATTTCGATACCTGGGCCCAGCTCGGCTGCCGCGGCTGGAGTTATGAAGATGTGCTGTCTTACTTCCTGCGTTGCGAGGACAATTCACGGGGCGCCAGCGCGCTGCATGCGGTCGGCGGTCCTTTGGCCGTGTCCGACATCGGCGAGCGCGCCCCGGTCTGCGAGGCGATTATCGCCGCCGGCCGGGAGATCGGCATCCCCTACAACGAAGACCTGAACGGCCGCGTGCAGGAAGGCATCGGCTACCACCAGGCCAACATCCGCAACGGCCGCCGGGCCAGCACCGCGGTCGCTTACCTGAAACCAGCCCGCAGCCGGCCCAACCTCACCGTCGTCGCCAACGCCTTGACCGGCGGCCTGATCCTGGAGGGCAAGCGCGTGGTCGGTGTGCGCTTCACCGAAAACGGCGTGCCGCGCGAAGCCCGCGCCGGCCGGGGCGTCATCGTCAGCGCAGGCGCCTTCGCCTCACCGCAGATCTTGGAACTTTCCGGCATCGGCGCGCCCGAGCGCCTCAAGGCTCTGGGCATCGAAGTGAAACACAGCCTGCCCGGCGTGGGCGAGAACCTGCAGGACCATTTCTGCGTCCGCATGCGCTGGCGCCTCAAGAACATCCAGACCTTCAATACGCGGGTGCACGGCCTGCGCGCGCTGGCGGAAGGCATGCATTACATCCTGCGGCGCAAGGGCGTGCTGACCATGCCCGCCCTGCCGATCGGCGCCTTCGTGCGCACGCGGCCGGAGCTTGCCTCGCCCGACGTGCAGTTCCAGATCCTGCCCGGCACCTACAAGAACATGCAGGATCGTAAGCTCGACCGCGAACCCGGCGTCACCGTAGGCGTCACCGTGCTGCGCTTGGAAGGGCGCGGCCACGTCCACGCCAGATCCGCCGACCCAAAGGTCCCGGCCGCGATCTGGCACAACCTCCTGGCGACGGCGAACGACCGCCGCACGGCCGTCGTCGCCATGTGGATGGCCCGGCGCATGATGGAAGCGCCGGCGCTGCAGCCATACTTCGATTTCGAGATGACGCCCGGTCGCGAGGCCGCGGACGACGACGCCTTCCTCGACTATGCCCGCCGCGCCGGCACCGCCAATTCGCACCCCGCCGGCACCTGCAAAATGGGTGTCGACAAGATGGCGGTGGTCGATCCGCAATTGAAGGTGCATGGCCTGTCCGGCCTCTGGGTCGCCGACGCCTCGATCATGCCGAATGTCACCTGCGGCAACACCAACGCACCGACGATCATGATCGCGGAAAAAGCGGCAGACCTGATCCTCGCGGCCTAGCGCCGAAGCCCATCCAGATCACACGGCAACGCCGCATGGCCAATCCTTGCCGACAGCGCTTTGCTACAGTGCCGCACCGAGCGTCGACGAAAGGAGAGGAGCGATTTGCCCGGAGGCTCAAATCCGGCATGGGCCCAAACGGACATCGGTTGCAGAGCCTCAAAATGTCCGCTTTCGGCACTCCCCGGAGATCTTTTCTCTGTCAACCCGATCGACCTTTCTGAGATGGCAGCAGTGGCGAGATCGAACCATTACAGGGTGCGACAGCTGACATGGAAGACTCGCCTCATGACGAATCGGACCAAGCTCCGAGGCTCGAAATCGAAGCGGGGCCAGTCGGTGACAGTACGACTCGCAGCTTCACACCCGGAAATGGCCGACTTGAATGGTTCAGGGATCTCGATGTCAGCCCGAGATGGTCGTCATGCCGGCGCTTTCGCGGAAGCAAGCTCCGCCAAAAGCCGGACGCGCCGCAATCACGCAATGCGTCGGCGGTCCGGCGTCGCCAACTATTGAAGCTGAATGATTGGCTCGGACAGGCAGCGGAAACGTCGTAGCCTATAGATCCCTTGTTGCTGGGTATGACGATAACAACTGCGGGCCGTCAGGACTTTTCGGCGCGCAGTGCCGCTTCAACGATTGGCTTCGCCCAGCCTGGCGTCGCCTTGAGAGCCGCGAGATCATCCTGCGCAGGATGAAGCACGTGCCCATCCTCCATCTCCAGGACCAGGCGAGGCTCCGGAATCGTCTCACCGGGTGCCGCCTCGACGCTGTTGTCGAAAACCTGTAGTGCCTTGAGATGCGGTAGCAGGGATGTCAGGTTCCGCCGCGCGTTCGTCCACCGTTCGCGGATCCGCTGTTCAGGGATGTCATGCCCGCCATGCTTCACTCTGAGGGCAACGCGCGCGATATGGCGCGCCACCGAATCGAGGCCGCAGAAGATCATGACGACGTCATGCGTGGCCGCGGCCTTGGTCAGCAGCGCTGTGATCGTGTTGCCGCCGAGCGTGGTCTCAAAGGCAAAATCGGTGCCTCCGGCAATCGCCCCTTCGAGCCCCGACTTGCCGTAGGCCCAGGCTTCGGCGTCCGCCTCATCCTTGCCAATTCCTTGCGCCACCCGCTCCCGCGAGAAGGTATCGGGATTGAACCATTCAAGGGCACGCTCCTCGAGGATCGCGCCGCCCACCGAACTCTTGCCGGCACCATTGACGCCGGCCAGCACGAAGATGACGGGACGCGCCCGCTTTGCGGGCATCAGTAAGTGGCGCCGGCCTTCGGAGGACGTTTGATGCGACCGCGCGCGGACATCACGCTCTCTACCCGATCGCGGATCCCCTCGGTCTTGAACGACGCGAGGCGCCGGTCGAAATCAGCCGAAAGTTCGGCGAGCCTCGCTTCGCTGTGAGCTCGGGCTTCCTCGGCAAGGGCGGAGATCTTCTGGTAGGTCTCGGCGTTCATTACCACCATTTCAACCTGATTGTACTGTGTGATAGCGACGCTGCCGAGCTTGCGCACCTCGCGCACCACATCGGCCCATTTGTTCTTGACCTGCGTTGCGTTCCGCTGCGGCAGCTTTTCCAGACTGGGGATGACGATATCGGCGAGCATCTTCCGCTCCATTAAGATCAGCTCGGAATTCTAGCCAAAATAGCCTGATTTGTCAACTTTTCCCATTATGGCTTATTTTAACATATAGGCAATGACCTGGCTCCTTTCCAGGCATCGAGCAATAGGCGAGGATGCTTTGGCTCCGGCCCCTGCGGTTCGTCAGCACCTCAGCAGGCGAATTCGCCTGCTGCCCCAAGACATGGCATTACACTATCCAAGATAGAGCAAAAATTCGTCAGATCCCCTACTGATAGGGGATACTAGATTTTGTAGCTCTGGGACACCGGGACAGCTTCTGACGTTGGGAGGAGGGCAGAGCGTGTCCGCTCTGGCCTCAGGAATCAGATGTAGACCTGTTCAGCAATGGCGCTGGCGACGAAATGATTAAGTCTGACCCCAACCGGACACACCGATCGGTTGAGCCATTGCTCTTGCCACGGCAACCCCGGTATCAATGCCATGGGCAGTTCGCAGAACGGCCATGGTTGTTGGATTGACCCATGACCACATTCAGGGCTGACGCACTGTGTGGCTTATTATTACGTGCACGCTGGTCACGACGCTCTACGCGACCACTATTACCATTGCCAATGTGTCGCTGGCGCAAATTCAAGGCGCGCTGTCGGCCAGCCCCGATCAAATTGCCTGGGTCGTAACGTCCAATCTGATTGCGACGGCCGTGACCATTCCCTTGGCCGGCTGGATTTCAGACCGCTTTGGGCGCCGCCGCACAATGATTTGGGGCGTCGCCGGCTTCGGTGCCGCCACCTTGATGTGCGGGCTCTCAACCTCGCTCGGAGAGCTCATCTTTTGGCGTGTCCTGCAGTCGGCCTTTGGCTCACCGCTTACGCCGGTCGCCCAATCGGTCGTGCTTGACGAATATCCCGGCGAGAAGCGCGGGCGAGCGATCGCGATTTACAGCTTGGGCGTGGGCACCGGTCCTATGATTGCGCCGCTGATCGGCGGTTATGTGAGCGAGGAAATTTCCTGGCGTTGGGTCTTCTTCATTCTGCTCCCGGTGGCGTTCGTCGCGTTGGTCGGCGTGCTGACGTCCATCAAGCCGGACCCACCGCGTGAAGAGCGGCCAAAGCTCGATTGGACGGGTTTCTTAAGCTTATCGATCGCCGTCGCTT
>CAYOBK010000281.1:0-2745 GCA_964402275.1 uncultured Bauldia sp. | reverse complement strand
ATAGAGCGGATCGACGTCGGCGACCGTCGCCGGCAGGCGCCAGCGACCGTCGGCAATGGTGAACGGGCGGAGCAGCAGACCGTTGCGGTCGACGACGGTGGCGGAGACGCCGATGTCCGACGGGGCCGGCACACGCGGCAGATCGGCTCGGATCGCCTGAATGCTTGCCAGCAACGCAAGCGAGGCGACGGCGACGACCGTCGCGGCCGACCACAGGCCGAGGAAAGCGGCCGTCCAGCCGCGGGTTGCCGCCGTCCGCTCGTCCCGGCCGTGAGCCGGGATCAATTGGCGATCGCTCGTCATGCCGCTGGTGCCTTTGGCCCCGGGTCAAGCCCGGGGCGCGTCAAGGGAGGGCTTCGGTTGATTTGGCAACATCAAGGCCTACCTCGTCGGACCTACTACCTCCACGGTGCCGGCGGCGGTGTTGGCGCGGCGCTCGGGCCGGTACATGTCCTCGACCACGGCGCCGGGGTGGATGAACACCCCTGGCGAAACGGCACGCACCGTGTAGGCGACGGTGAACTGCAGCGGCGCCGATTCCCAGCGATAGAGCGCGGCGACGAAGCGATCGGTCCGCGCCTCGGTGTGATCGATGAAGCCTTCGGCCGCGAGCCACGGATAGCGGTCGACGTCGCCAGAAAGCGACAGGTTCGGATTCTCGATCTCGAATCCGGCCGGCAGCGGATCGACCACCAGCACCTGCGCCGCCCTCTCCTCCGTGGCCGTCACGGTGATGGCGACGACGAAGCGGTCGTTCTGCGCTACCGTCGACGGATCCACCAGGGTGCCGTCCGGCGTGTAGTAGCGACGTTCGATCGTATAGCCGTTGCCGCCGGTGGGCGGCGGTACGATCGGGATGCCCGTGACCGAAACGACCGCACGCACCGGATCGGCGCCGGTGTTGACGATGGCCACCGGGGCGGCGGCGAGCTGGGTATCGATCACCCGCTCGAAGATCGGGCCGCCGACCGGTTCGCCGTTCAGCGTGAGACCGGCGTCGCCGGCCTCGGCGATCAGAGACGCCGCGGCCATCAGCGTCCAGGCGTCTTCCTGGGTGCTGGTGTAGCGGCGCCCCTCGCGCAGCTCAGCAAGGCGATCGGCGAGGCTGAGCGTATCGACGGAGGTGACGGAGTTCTCGGCCGCCAATGCCAGGATCGCCGCCAAGTCGCGGAGATTGCTGCCATAATCCTCCCGCCAGCCGCCCGGGAGTTCCACCGCGCGGCCGAGCCGGGCAAGCGCGGTGCCGAATGCGGCCTCGGCGCGGTTGCGGTCGCCGTAGAGCGCCAGCGCCGCGCCGATCTGCGCCTGGGCGAGCGCGCTGCCGAAGTCGTTGATCTTGACCTCGGCGTAGTAGCGAAGGTCGCCGATCGACGCGCGGCCGTTCCGTGCCAGTACGTAGAGCGCGTAAGCGATCTCCTCGCCGCCATCGGAGAAATCGGAGGCGAAGGCGATGCGGTTTACGAGATTGTCGAGCGCGATCGTAAGGGCGAGGTCCGGCACGTCGTGGCCGGCCGCGGCTGCACGGGTGAGGAAATCGGTGACATAGGCGTCGAGCCAGAGATCGCCGCCGATATAAGGACCCCAAAGCCCGAACGAGCCGGCCGAAGTCTGCTTGGCCAGCAGCGAACCGATCGCTTCCTCGATCCGTGTTGCGAGGCCGGAGTCGGCACCGATGCCAACCGAGGCGGCGACGTCGTTGAGATAGAGCAGTGGCAGCGCCCGGCTCGTCGTCTGCTCGGAGCAGCCGTAGGGGTAGCGGTCGAGCGCGGCGAGGATGCCCACGACGTCGAGACCGGCGGCGCCGCCGGCCGAGATGCTGAGCGATCCGGTGCCGCGGACGTAGTCGGAGAAGGCGTCGGCGCTGAGCGTCAGCGTGCCGCCGCCGGCCGGAATGTCGATGCGGTTGACGACCGTCACTTCGAGACCCGGCGGGCGGATTCCGAGCAGGAGATTCTTCGGCAGGGCGGTGCCCTCGGGCATCAGCAACGTGACGCGCATCTCAAAATCACCGAAACCGTCGCCGGTGATCGGGACGAGGATGGTCTGCCGTCCCCCCTCCGCCAGCGTGAGGTCGAACTGGCGGTAGTCGGCCTCGATGCCGATGCCGGGATCGGCGTCGACCAGAACGCGATAATCGCCGGACGGTCCGGAGACATTGTCGATCTCGATCAAGAGCCGCGAGGAATCGCCGAACAGGAGGAAACGCGGCAGGCTGGCATTCACCACCACGGGATCGCGGACGAAAACGTCCTCGACGGCGTGGCCGACGCCGTCGGCCGACCAGGCCTGCGCCATGACGCGCACGGTGCCGTTGAAGTCGGGCATGTCGAAGGACACGGTCGCCCTTCCCTCGGCGTCGACGCGGACGATGCCGGAATGGAATGCGACGAGTTCCTCGGTCGGCGGCGGCGCGCCGAGGCGGGCCGCTCCGGCATCGCCGCCGGAACGGATGCGGCCGAGCGCGCCTTGCGTGGTGTCGATGAGATTGCCGTAGAGGTCGCGGATCTCGGTGCCGAGGCGGCGCTGCGCGAAGTACCAGTCGTCGGGTGCGGGCGGCTGGTAGTTGGTGAGATTGAGAATGCCGACATCGACGGCCGCGACCGCGACATAGGCTTCGGTCCCCGGCGCGAGGTTCGTGATTGCGACCGGGATCGTCAGCGGACCGCGCGGCGCGCTCTCGGCCGGCAGGTCGATCGCGACGTCGAGTTCGCGGTCGCCGGGATCGACCGTCGCCCAGGTGAGTCC
>CAYOBK010000280.1:0-7571 GCA_964402275.1 uncultured Bauldia sp. | reverse complement strand
CGCCGAACTGTTCAATCGCCGCCTTGGCCGCCTCCTTTACGGCTTCGTGCGACGACAGGCTGAGATAGTCCTGCGAAGCAAAGTTGACGCCGTGATAGCGTTCGCCAGCGTCGCCGTGCACGTCGCATACCGCGGTCGGTGCGTTGTCGGTCGCGCGAGAGTATGACCAGCACTGATTGCGCCGGCGCTCTTGCTGCCACTTAACAAATCCGGCTACCCGCCCGAGAAGATCCGAGCCGACAGGATTCAAATAGTCGCGCGCGCTGCCGCCGAGTGCCGCCGCGTTGACACTGCCATTTCGCATTGCCGCTCTCCCGAGTGGCACTTGTCGGCCACCGAAGCATCCATCAGCTGCTACTCATGTAAAATTGCCATTAATTTGGCTTTGGAAACTAATGATCGCGCCACTAACCTAAATGTCTTCTTTCGCAGGTCGCTACATTTTTAGCGATCGTCTTTCCGACTACTTCTCCCCCGCTCCGTCCGGCCGCTCGCCACTCCGGCGCGTGGCCGCTGTTCCGATCGGCACGATTCTGCCCCCCAGGTCCAAGTCGATGAGAATAAAGGGTATCTCGGTGCGTCAACCTGCTGGTTACCATGCGAGTCCTATGCTGGGACGCCGAGCAGCTCCGACGCGATGAGGCCACCCTGGGCGCAATTGTATATGCGGCGCGTAGCGCCAGTCGGGGGGCACAACGGAGTTGCTCGGCGCATTTCGCCGCGCAATTCTTCGCGATCGAGTGCAGAGTAGGAGAAGTCCGGCGCCGCCGAGCGGAAACCTGCGCAGTGCTGTCGGCGCTTCGGCCGTCGGTCGCCCGCTGTCGCTGACTCGCAAAGAGCGTTATCATCGACTTCTGTTCGCTGCGGCTGCCGAAGCAGCGGGTCCCACTTTGCGTTTTCGGCAACGAGCGAGGCTGAGGATGTCGATCGAGAGCATACTCAAGGTAAAGGGGACGCGGGTCATTCGGACCACGCCGGATGCCACGGTTAAATCGGCAGCCGACGAGATGCATCGGCAAGGAATTGCCGCGCTGCTTGTCATGTCGCGCGATCAGATCGTCGGCGTCGTCAGCGAGCGGGAGATCGTCGGCGGCTTCTCGCAGCATGGCGAGAAGCTGACGAGCATGACAGTCGAACAGATCATGCGTCGCGATGTGTACACTGTCAGTCCGGAGGACCACGTGACGCGCGCGATGGCGCTCATGACGCAGCACCGCGTTCGCCACCTGCCGGTGGTGAGCGGCGAAAAGGTGGCCGGCATCGTCAGCATCGGCGATGCCGTCAAGAACCGCCTTGACGATCTCGAGGCCGAGACCCGCGTGCTGCGCGACATCTACATCGCAGCCCGGTAGGAGCGGGTCGTCTGTGGCGAGCCTTTAATAGGTAACCGTGACCACGACTGTGTCGCGATAGACCCCCGGGCCGGGTGTCGTCTGGGCCGCGACCAGACCGTATACAGGAAGTGCTTCGACGGCGCCGGTGCCGGTGCCCGTGGCCACGTCGCCGCCGGTGTCGCCCCAGGGCTGGCCGTAACCAGCGTCCTTGTAGAGGCCATAGACGATCGACGCGGCGCCAAACGTCATCAGCCGTTGGGTCGGCGGCGTTCCGGCCAGGCCGCCGTCGAGCGCCACCGTGTAAGCCGTTCCCGGCGTGCAGATGACGCGGACTTCGCCCTGTCCGGGCACCGGGGCGGCAAGCACGCCGTGCTGGCCGAAGTCGATGTTGTCGGCCGTGACGTCGCAATAAGAATCGACGTTCGCCAGCACCGAGAAGGTCAGATTCGCCGTCGCGTCGTGGTCGCCGGCGGAACAGGGCGGCGGCGGGAAGATGATGGGCAGCAGGTCAACGTCATAGTCGATGCGGGCATGCGCGCCGGAGAACAGTGACGAATAGGCGCCAGGGACGGCGGTCTGCTGACCGCCCTGCACTTCCGCATAGATGTCCCGCGTGACGATCGTCTGGCCCAATATCGGAAGGGCAAAGGTCAGCGTGAGCGGGTTGCCCAGCGCGGGCGTGGCGGTCGCGCCCCAGGGGGTCGTGTGTCCGGCGTCCTGGTAGAAAATGTAGTCGAGGGGATCATTGCTCGCATTGCGCATATGCCGGATACCGCCCGTGGAGCCGCCTGCACCGGCGCCGAGATGAATGCAGACCTGCACCTGGCCGAGGTTGAGCAATCCTCCGCAGGTGATCGTGATCGTGGCGGTGGTGGATTCGGGTGCGCCCGCAAGCGTGTCGACGGTGCCGAAATTGACGTCTGTCACGCCGAAAGAGCAAGTTTGCGCCTCGGCCGAAGCGGTAGCGAGCATCAGAGCCCCCGCGGAGGCCAGGATGACGAGAAGGAGCTTCCTCACGGCACGCCGGCCATGCACCGAACCGGGATGTTCACCTGCGAGCCGGGCGCCGGTGCGAAGGCGAAATCGGCGTGGCATCGACCGCCATCCGCGAGATCCACGACGATAATGTTGGCGGCCGCCAATCGCGTCAGATAAGCAATCCCGTCATAGCCGACGACGAAGTCCTGGCGCCCGCCATTGAGACTGCCGATCGACCCCGCAGCCACGAAATCGCCCCGCTCGTCGCGAAGCACGATCACAGCGGCCATCGCGGCTTCCTCGACATCAAACCGGGCAACGACCGCACCGCCGTCGGCCGGGACGACCGTCAGATCGGTACGACCGACGCGCGTGTCGATCGGCAGCGCCGCGGGATCGATCGCGATGTGGTTCGCGCGATACGACCTCACGTTCGGTATGAGCAGTGTGCCCCGGCGGTTCGTCTCACCTGCATCGCGGTTCTCATAGAGGACCGGAACGCCGGGCACGCCGACGTCGACCACGGCGAAAGCGTCTCGTGTCGGCGCGGTCATGAAGAAACTGCCGCCGGCGAAGACCACGGCGCCTTCGATCCGTGCGATCCCCTGGAAACCGCCGGGCGCCTGCCCGACACCGAGCTGAACCCGCGCGATGTCGGGTTCGAAGAAAAGGGTCGCCTGCCGACTGGAGTTCGTGCCCTCAATGTCACGCAAGCGCCAGTCAAGCCGGTCGTCGCCGGTCGACCATGCCAGGGTCGTCGCGACGGAGGGCCCGGCGGGCGACTCATCCACGCTTACCGAGAGGTGCTGATCGCGTCCAAGCGCGATCGAGAATCCGGCTGCCACACCGAACATTGAGTCGTCGTCCAGATCGGCAAACATCGTGGCGAACAGCGAGCCGCTGCCCGCGAGCGACCGCGTCAAGGACAGACCGACCACCCGCGAGCGGTCGCCGCCGTCGAACTCGACATTGGTGTAACTCAGTGCAAGCGCCGCGATGTTGTCGCGGATGGGGAGCGACAGCACGAGTTGATCCCGAGCGCGAAGCGGGTCGGTAAAGCAGGGCGCCGGCGCCGGTGCACAGGTGCCTCCGGCGGTCGAGGCGATGTCCTGGTAGTCGCCGAAGGTGCGCTGGATCGCGCCGTGAAAGCGAAATCTGCCGGCGGCGAGATCGACCGCTCCGGCGAGCTGGACGCCGAAGCCGCCGCCGCCGCCCGCCCCGGCGACCGCCAGCGACGCCACTCCGCGGTGACCGAGGGTGAAAGCTGCACCAATGCCGCCATTGAGAAGCGCGGCCCCGGCCTCGAAATGACCTTCCAACGTAAGACGGTCGTTGAGGCCGTAGCGAACCGTGCCCGAGGCCATCAATGCCCCACGATAGCCGCCGGAAGCGGACCCGAAATCATGCCTTGGAAAACCGAGCTCCAGGGAATAGTCGAGAATGCCGGCGGCCAACAGCATCGGTGACGCGTAGAACGGTGTCTCGGATACCTGCTCCCGACCGAGCTCGTCGCGGACAATGATGCGGGCTTGTCCTGCGCCGGTGACGAAAGGAAGGCCGACGATCTCGAACGGTCCCGCCGGAATGTTCTCGGAATAACGCCGGATGTTGTTGATGTAGACCTCGACCGTCGACGGCACGGCGGCCGTGCCGGAAAGCTGCGGGACCGGGAAGGTGACAAGATCGGGGCGGAGGTCGAAGTTGCGCTGGATGTGGATACCGCCAAGCCTGGCCGGCCGGGTCCAGGGCAGGCCGCCGGAAATGAAGTCGCCGACGCGATAGGTGGTGAGCCGTCCGACGCTGGAGAACGACCAAAGGGTGTCGAGCCGCGTCACGGTCGAAGGGCCGCCGGACGGGGCGCGAATGACGAACGCGCTTGAAAAGGTGCCGAACCGTCCGACGATCCGGGGCTCGATCCACGTGGCGAAGCCGGCGCCGGGATCGCTCGAAGCGGGACCGCCGACGTTCACCGAAATCGCGTAGTTCAACACCGCCCCGAACGACGTCTCCGCTTCGGGCGTCGTACGGTTCCATGCGGGAGTAGCGTCGATCACATGTGTGGTTCGGGCGTCGGGGTCGGCGACAAAGTTGATGGATTGGTTCGCCTCGTCGTAAACGAAGGAGACTTGGCGCAGCATCGCGATGTCAATCAGACCGTCCGGCCGGAGGGCCGACGATTGAGGCACCAGACCGACGTTGTACAGTTCGACCGGATCGACGGCGAACAATCCGTCGGCATCGCGATGAAACCGCGCGATCAGACCGGTCGATGTCCCCTCGATGAACACCTCGAGATAGAGGTCGTAGGATTCAACGGAGAATCGTGGAGCTACGGCCGCAAAGAGCTGGAAGTCCGATGGTCCCGCAGCAACAAGCCCGCCGACGGCCGCCAGGATGCTAACCGCCCTGAAGGCGCGCGGACGCATCGATGGGTTCCGTCTCGCCGTCTGCGGTTATTCTGATCATGCTCCCGGCGGGGACGAGCGCCGCGCTCGGGAAGAACCAGCGCACGGCAGAATTCGGAAGCACGTAGCCGACGAGCCCTTCGCGCAAGGCAAGCGAGTCGCCGGACGGGCCGACCAGGCTCAGATTGGCAATCTTGACGTGGGCCGTGCCGTCATTGCGGACGATGACGAGATATCCGCCCTCGGTCCGGTTAGCTCCCACGAAAGCGCCGCGGCACTCACGCCCGGCGTGAAGAATACCGGGATCGAATGCCGGACGAGGAGATTGATCCCGGCGCCCTGAGGGAGAAAAGGATTGGGCAACTCGTCGATGTACAGGCGGTAGCTCTCCTCGCGCATCACGGCCTCCGGCGAGACGCGAACGACGCGAACGACCTGCGCGGAGCCCGGTTGCAGCGCCGTGATCGGCGGACTCACCGCAACATCCGCCGCGGGCGCGAGCACGTCCTCCCCGTTTCGCTGCGTCCAGCGGAACACGCGGACCTGGACGTTGATCGGCTGGTCGCCGTCATTCCAGACGCGAAGCGACGTCGCCGCGGCCGGGGCCGTCAGAGTGAGACTCACCGGCGAAACCCGCAATGACGCCGCCATCGCCGGCCCGGCGAGGCAAAGCACCGTCAGCGCGCAGACAAGTAAACGCAGAACGATGCTCATCGATGCCGCCCGATTCAATACGTTACTTCTACGGTGATGGTGTCGGCGTAATCTCCTGCGCCGGGCGTCGCCTGCGCGGGAACAAGGCCATAAACGGTGAGATCCTGCTGGGCGCCATTGCCGGTGCCGGTGACGGTGTTTCCGCCGCCTCCCGTTGTGTCCCCCCAAACAGTGGTGTGGCCGGCATCCTGATAGAGCGAGTAGGCCACCGTGGCGGCGCCCGGTCCGGTCATCAACCGGCTTGCGACAGTTGCTCCGGCACCGATCCCGGCATCGAGCGCCACCTCGTAGGCCGTGCCGTCCGTGCATTGGACGCCGATGGTCGTCGTCCCAACAATATCGGCCGCGATGACGCCTGCGGCGCCGAAGTCGAGATCGGCGGGCGCGGCGCTGATGACGCATTCGGCCGTGATCGTGATCTCGACGTCGAACTGCGCGGTCGGAAACTGGGCGACGGCGGAGGGACCGAACAACGACAGCAGCGCCACACCCGATACAACCGTACACCCAACCAGAGGTCGCATTAGACCGCCCCCCTACGAATCTAGCGTTGTACTCGACTCGCTGGGTAGGCGGTTCGTCGCGGTAGCACAACCGATCGGCGAAGGCTCAAGTGGATGACTGTTGATATCGGGCGACGGCGGCTCCGCCGGGTTGACTGTGACGGCGTCGACTGGTCCGGCGACGCTGGCGACCTGGAGGGGCGTGGGCCGGCGTGCCGCTCCCTGCGGAATCCCGTCCTTCAACGCAAACGAATGCGCCAGCCTGTCGAAGACCGGCGCTCCGGCGCAAAATGCTCGAGGTTGCACGATCAGAAGTCCGGGAGCAGAAACGGACGGGGAGGATTGCGATGGCCTATCGCCAACTGGCGGAGGACACGATCGGGCCGTATCTCGCCGGCTTGCCGGAAATGCAAAGCCGATTCTCTTCCTTCGACGAACTGGACGTGCGGGAAGTCGGCGACGGCAATCTCAACTACGTCTACATCGTAACCAATCGCCGTCGGCCGGAGGAAACGGTCGCAGTCAAACAGGCGGTGCCGTTTCTCCGCATCGTCGGCGAATCCTGGCCGCTGTCGCGACACCGGATGGATTTCGAAATCGCGGCGCTGAAGCTCGAGGGCGAGCTCTGCCCGGAGCACGTTCCGGAGGTCTATTTCGCGTCGGGGGACATGTCGCTGGTGGTCATGCGCAATCTCCGCGACCACCGCATCCTCCGCGGCGAGATGATCAAGGGGAAACGATTCCCGCTCCTCCCAGAACACATGTCGACCTTCCTGGCGCGGACGCTGTTCTTCACCTCCGACTTCCATCTCGGCCACGACGCCAAGAAGGAAGCCGTCAGGCGCTCAATCAACATCGAGCTCTGCAAGATCACGGAGGATTTCGTCTTCACCCATCCCTACGACGATTCGGATACGAACGAATACAATCCGGAATTGCCGCGTGCGGCGGTCGACGGCATCCAGAAGAATCCCGCCGTGCGCGCCGCCGTCGGCGAGATGAGGTATGCTTTCATGACCTCGGCGGAGGCGCTGATCCACGGCGATCTCCACATCGGTTCGATCATGGGCAACGAGCACGAGACCTACGTCATCGACCCGGAGTTTGCATTCTACGGACCGATGGGCTTCGACGTCGGCGCGCTGATCGGCAATCTCTACCTGGCCTATTTCGCCCATGACTGGCGCCAGCGCGACATGGGCAACGATCCGGACCCGTATCGTCTTTGGCTTCTTGGTACCGCCGAGGACCTGTGGAACGGCTTCGAAAGGAAATTCCTCAGCCTGTGGCGCACTCGTGATGCCGAGTCGGGCGGCCAGTCGTTCGTCGGCCGCGACCTCGACGGCGGCAAAAGCGCCGAGGCGTTTCGCGCCGGGTTCATGGCTAAGCTCCTCGCCGATTCGATCGGCTTCGCCGCGTGCAAGATGATGCGGCGGATCGTCGGTCTCGCCAAGGTCGCCGACATCGCCGGCATCCCGGACCTCAAGGCGCGCGCGGCGATCGAAGAGCAGGCGCTGGAGATGGGGCGGCGGATGGTCACCGGCCGCCGCGGCTTCGGATCGATCGAAGCGGTGAACGCCCTCGCGCGCGAGATTTCGCCGCTGAGCGCGGCGGCTCTCGCATGAGCGCCGCCGTCA
>CAYOBK010000279.1:0-10984 GCA_964402275.1 uncultured Bauldia sp. | reverse complement strand
GCGCCTTTCAGCGCGTTCTTGAGCTCGGCCGCGGTCGGCTTCTTGCCGAGCAGGCGCTGAACGACCGCCTCGGCAGCTTCGCCCGCGATCTCCCCGACATCGGCCAGCGCCTTCGACTTGACGTCGGCGATCCGCTTCTCGGCGTCGGCAAGCTTGCCGTCGAGTTCCGCCTCGACTTTGGCCTGACGCGCAGTCGCCTCCTGCTTCGCGGCGTCGCGGGCCTCGGCGGCGATGGTGAAAGCACCGGCCCGCGCCTCGGCAAGCGCGCGCTCGTAAGAGGCGATGGCGTCGTCGGCCTGCTGCTTGAGGCGATCGGCCTGGTCGAGGTCGCGGGCGATGCGATCGCGCCGGTCTTCGAGGATGCCGCCGATCCGCGGCAGCACCAGCCGCGACATCAGGAGGTAGAGCGCGACAAAGGTGATGACCAGCCACAGCAGCTGGGATGCGAAGAAGGTCGGCTCGAACGGCGGGAAGGCGTCCTCCTCGGCGTGCTCCTCTTCAAGCACCACCTCCTCGACGAGGCCGGCCTCGCCGAGCGGCTCGCCCTCGAGCTGGGCAATGACGATGAGATCATCCATCGCGGCGACTATCCCCGAAAGGAACGCTCCCGACTCAGGCGAACAGCAGGAGGAACGCGATAACGAGCGAGAAAACGCCCATGGCTTCGGTCACGGCGAAGCCGAAGATGAGGCGTCCGAACTGCCCGTCGGCGGCCGCCGGATTGCGGATCGCGGCAGATACGAAATTGCCGAACAGGACGCCGAGGCCGATACCCGCGGCGCCGATGCCCATACAAGCCGCGCCGGCGCCGATTGCACTGCCGGCGTCGGAGATCAAAGCGCCCAGCGCCTCTGCGACTTCCAGTTCCATTTTCTGTTTCTCCTTGCCTGAGGTTTTGTCGGATGAGCCGCGCTAGTGGCCGCCCGGATGGATCGCGTCATTCAAATAGATGCTGGTCAGCATCGCGAAGATGTAGGCCTGCAGCGCCGCGACAAGGAACTCCAGGGCGGTCAATGCAACGGTCATCACCATCGCGATGATGGCGCCGCCGATGCCGAGAATGCCGGCGGCTCCCAGCGACACCACGAAACCGCCGAACACCTTCAGCGTTATGTGGCCTCCAAGCATGTTGGCGAAGAGCCGCATCGAATGGCTCAGCGGACGCGTCAGGAACGAGATGATCTCGATGGCGACGACGAGCCACAGGATGTACCAAGGGATGCCGCTCGGCACGAACAGCTTGAAGAAATGGAAGCCGTTGCGCCAGATGCCGTAGCCGATCACCAGGGAGAATACGGTGAGCGCCAGGGCAGCGGTGACGATGATGTGGCTGTTGACGGTGAAGAAATAGGGGAACATCCCCAGGAGGTTGGCGACGAGGATGAAGAGAAACAGCGTGAAGACGAGCGGGAAGAACCGCATGCCTTCGCTGCCGACGGCGTCGCGATGCATCTTGGCGACGAATTCGTAGAAGATCTCGACCGAGGCCTGCGCCCGCGACGGAATCAGCCGGCGGTGCATCGTCGCCCACAGCAGAAAGCCGGAGCCGACGAGGATCGTGATGACCATGAACAGGGCGGAGTTGGTGAAGGAAAGGTCGACGCCACCAATCTCGATGGGAACTATCCGCGTCAGCTCGAATTGATGGATCGGATCCGTTTCCACGCCCTAGTCCTGCCCGCCCTCATTCTGCCCGTCCCGGGCCGCGAAACGCTTCACCGCCCCTGACTCGGCCACCAGACCGGCGCTCCGCAGCGCCAGCAGCACGCCCGCGGCCACGCCGAGCATCAACATCACGATGAGCCCCCAAGGCGATGTGCCGAGCCACCCGTCGATGAGCCAGCCAATCGCGCCGCCGACCAGCGTCCCGGCGATCAGGTCCGTGGTAAGGCGCAGCCCGAGGCCGTAGCCTTCCCTGTCGACGTTGCTGACACGCCGGCCGCTGTCGTTCTTGTCACTCCGCCTGGCCGCGAGTTTCTCCCCCAAGGCGCCCAGACGTTCGCCAAGCCTGGCATCATCATCAGTTGCCGGGGAATCAGGTCGTTCGCCAGCGCCATCCGGATCATTCATCGGCATTGTCCGCCGTCGCAAGGCCCCGGAAGGGAAAGGAGAAAATACCGCCCAAACCGCCGAAAACCGCGCGCACAATAGTGACGGGGCAAAATGCTGTCAAGAAAACGCCGGACCGGTGTCATGACCGATATCGTACTGAAGCAATTAGTGATTCTACTGCGCCCACACGCCCGATCGACGACCTCTTCCGTCGGCATCGGCGACGTGTCACAAGGTCGCGGATGAGCCCGGCAAAAAAGCAATATGGCGCCGTGCCTCTCGCGCGCCTCGCCGCGGATGTAATCGATCCGCTCACCGCCAAACGCGGCTTCGCGAAGGCGGATCTGGTGTCTTCCTGGAGCGACGTCGTCGGACCGCGCTACGCCGCCACCACGCAGCCGGAAAAGCTTCAATGGCCCCGCGACGGTTACGGCGCCGTTCTGACGGTTCGTGTGGACGGTCCCGGCGCCGTGTTCCTTCAACACGAGACGGAGCAGTTCCTCGCCCGGATCAACACGTTCCTCGGCTACGCCGCCGTCACCCAGTTGAGGCTCGTGCAGAAGCCGATCACCCGGTCCGGGCGCCGCGCGGAGGTCCCGCCGGATCTGCCGGGGCCGGCGCGTGAGGCAATCCGCGAATCGGTGGCCGGAATGGAGGATGGCGGTCTCCGCGATGCCTTGGTGCGGCTCGCAACGGCAGTCGCAACCGACCGCCTCGCGCGGCCGTGAACGTCGTTACGTTTACTGTCGCCACAATTCCTTTGTCGAATGTGCTTCGAGTGGGGCAGACTGGGACAAGGGGAGACCGGCCCCGTCACCAACCTTGGAGGATCGTGAATTGGCCCTTCGAATGAACCGTATGCGGGCAGTTGCCGGAGCCGTTCTCGCGGCGACTCTGGTCGCGTTCGGTCCCGCCGCGCAGGCGCAGGACGGACGCGTCGCGCTGGCCGAGCTCCTCGTCGAGGGACCGCTCGGCGACCTCTGGCTCGGCGCAGAGGATGCCCCCATCGTCGTTGTCGAATACGCTTCGATGACATGCCCGCATTGCCGCAACTTCCACGAAAACGTCTATGACGATTTCATCGCCAAATACGTCGACACCGGATTGGTGCGGTTCACGATACGCGAATTCCCGCTCGACATTCTGGCCGCGGCCGGCTTCCTGCTGGCGAGGTGCGCACGTGGCGCCGCAACCGGGGCAGTGGAGGCTCGCGCATCCGCGTTGGAACAGCGTGATTCCGAACGGGCGGCGCTGGCCGAGGCGGCTCGCATCGGTCCCGATACGCCGGGGGGAATTGACGCGGGTGAGTTCCTCACCGGGTTGACTGAGATTAACGCGGCGTACCAGGCCGCGTTGGCAGGGATCGCCGGGGGAGAAGAGGCGGAGACAATTGCGAACGGCTACTACTCGATGATCGCGCTCCTGTTCGAGACGCAATCCGTCTGGGCGGTCAACGAGCCGATCCCGCCGCTGCAGCAATTAGCCTATCAGTCGGGTTTCACGCCGGAGACCTTCGAGGCGTGTCTGACCAACCAGGAAATGCTGGATGCCATTTTCGCGGTCTATGACCGCGGCATCGAACTCGGCGTCAACGCCACGCCGACATTCTTCATCAACGGCGACCGTTATGCCGGCGCCCTGACGCTTGAGCAGTTCGACCAGATCATCCAGCCGATGCTCTAGGGCCGCCGATGCGGATGAGGCTTGTGCATGCGGCGGCGATGGCGCTGCCGCTCCTGCTGTTGGCCGCCGGCTGCGGTGACGGCGCGGATGACGCGCCCACCGCCGCCGAGCTGATGGATGGCGGGCCGCTCGAGGATATGTGGCTCGGCGCCGAAGATGCCCCGGTCACGATCATCGAATACGCCTCGATGACCTGCCCGCATTGCCGGACCTTCCACGTCACGGTGTTCGACGCCTTCGTCGAAGAGTTCGTCGACACCGGCGCGGTCAGGTTCGTGCTCCGCGAGTTCCCGCTCGACGAGCGCGCCGCGGCGGCCGCTATACTGGTCCGCTGCGCCCCCGGCGACGACGGCCACTACGCCCTTATCGCCCATCTTTTCGAAACCCAGGATCAGTGGGCCTTTGTCGACGCCGACGACTTCCCCGACACTCTGTTCGGACAGGTGCAACAGGCCGGTTTCACGCGCGAGAGTTTTGAGGCATGCTTGGCGAATCAGCAGCTTTTTGACGATGTCCTGGCCACCTACAATCGCGGAGCGGAACTCGGGGTCAGTGCTACGCCCACCTTCTTCATCAACGGCGAGCCCCATTCGGGCGCCCTCACCTTGGCGCAGCTCCGGACGGCAATCGCCGAGGCCATGCCCTAGCCGCGAAGGGCGAGGCTGCAGGTGAAGTTCGCGCGCTTCCGCCTTACCGGCTTCAAGTCGTTCGTGGAGCCTACCGAGGTGCCGATCGAACCGGGCCTCACCGGCGTTGTCGGCCCGAATGGCTGCGGCAAGTCCAATCTCGTCGAGGCGCTGCAATGGGTCATGGGCGAGAGCTCGTACAAGGCGATGCGCGGCTCCGGGATGGAGGACGTCATCTTCTCCGGCAGTGTCGCCCGCCCGGCCCGCAACTCGGCGGAAGTCTCGCTCACGCTCGACAATTCCGAACGCGACGCGCCCGCCGCCTTCAACGAAACGGAAACGATCGATGTGGCGCGCCGCATCGAGCGCGACGCCGGCTCGTCCTACCGCATCAACGGGCACGAGGTGCGTGCCCGTGACGTGCAGTTGTTGTTCGCAGACGCCTCGATCGGCGCGCATTCGGCCGCGATCGTCAGCCAGGGCCGGGTCGGATCGCTGATCTCGGCCAAGCCGGAGGCGCGGCGTGCGGTGCTGGAGGAGGCAGCCGGTATCTTTGGTCTCTTCGGCCGGCGCCACGAGGCCGAGCTCAGGCTCAAGGCCGCGGAGCAGAATCTCGAGCGCCTGGAGGACGTCCTCGCCGAGATCGAACGGCAACTCGAAGCGCTCCGCCGCCAGGCGCGCCAGGCGGTTCGCTACCGCAAGCTCTCCGGCGAAATCCGCAAGGCCGAGGCCACGGCCCTCGCGATCCGGCACCACTTCGCCACCGACGCCGTGGCCGCCGCCGAGGCCGAGTTTGCCGAAGCATCGCGGGCGGTCGCGATAACCGCCGAACGGCAGTCGGCGGCCGCCAAGCGCCAGGCGGAGGCAGCGCTGCGGATGCCGGCGCTCCGCGACGAGGCGGCGGCGGCCAATGCCAGCGTCCAGCGCCTGACGCTCGAGAGCGAAAAGCTCGAAGCCGAGGAACAGGCAGTCCGCGAGCAGATTCAGGATTTGGGGCGCCGACTGGAACAGATCGCCGCCGATATCGAGCGTGAAAAGGCACTCCTTGCCGACAGCGCCGAGACACTGGCCGGGCACGAGCAGGAACGGGCCAGTCTCCGCCTCGCCGGCGAAACGCACGACGGCAAGCAGGCCGAGGCGGCCGAACGGCTGCGGGTGGCGGAGGCCGCCTTCGGCGAGAGCGAGAAGCTCATGGCCGAAGCCAATGCGGCGTTGGCCGAGTTGAAGACCCGCCGCAGCCAGCGCGAGAAGGAGTTGAGCGAGATCGCGCTGCGCGAAGAGAGGCTCGTCGCCGAGCGGGCGCGGGTGGCCGACGAGCGCGCCGCCCTGGCGGCCGCCACCGGCGGCGCCGTTCAGGACCAGGCGGGCGCACGGTTGCGCGAGACCGAAGCGAAACTTCATGCCGCCGAGGAGGCCGCGCTAGCGGCCGAGCGTGTGGCGGCCGGCGCGCGCTTGCAAGCGACGACGCGCCAGAGCGGGCTCGCCGAAACGGAAGCGCGACTCGCCAGGATGGAATCCGAAGCGACCGCCCTTCGCTCCCTGCTGCCGGCGATCGACGTCAGGTCGCCGCTGATCGAGGAAGTGACGGCCCGTGAAGGAACGGAGGCGGCGCTCGCCGCCGTCCTCAGCGACGAGCTCGAACTCTCCACCGACCCCAACGATCCCGCCCATTGGCGGTGGGTGCTCGCCGAACACGATCCGCCCCTCCCCCCCGGCATTCCGCCTTTGTCGGACGTCGTGAAGGGTCCCAGAGTCCTGTCGCGGCGGCTGGCGCAGACCGGACTGGTCGACGCCGCCGACGGACCGCGACTGCAGGCCGAACTCAAGCCCGGGCAGACACTGGTGAGCCGCGAGGGCGATCTGTGGCGCTGGGACGGCCTCGTCGCACGGGCAGAGGCGCGGAAGGCGGCGACCGAGCGACTGCACGGCCGCCGACGACTGACCGAACTGCTCGAAGAGATCGAAGCGTTCCGGCCGGCCGTGGCGGATGCCGCCGAGCGGCTTTCGCTTGCCCGGGCCGGAGCCGAGGCGGCGGACGCGAAGGAAGCCGAAGCCCGTCAGGCCGCCCGCGCCGCACAGAGGGAACTCGATCAGGCCCGCGACGAATCGGTCGCAGCCGAGCGGCGGCAGGCCGGCGTCGCGTCGCGGCTGGCAGCGCTTGCGGAGGCCGAAACGCGCGTCGCGGCAAGTCTGGACGAGGCGGCGAACGCGCGCCAGACGGCGCTGGCAGAACTCGAAGAAATGGCGCCCCCCGAGAGCTTCGATGCGCCGATTGCCGACCTTCAGGCGCAGATGACGGATAACCGCAACGCCGTCGCCGAGGCACGAATGGCACTCGCCGCAATCGAGCGCGATGCCGAGGCGAGGAACGTGCGGCTCGAAGCCATCGCCCGCGACGAGTCGGCCTGGATCAACCGGCGGAAAACCGCCGAGCAGCAGATCGCCTCGCTGACGGCACGCAAAAGCGAGCTTGGCGCGCAGCGCGATGGTCTCGGCGATCGCCCGGACGCGATCGCAAGGCAACGTTATGCGCTGACGGAACGCTCGGTCGACGTCGAGCGCCGGCGCGCCGCCGCCGGCGACGCGTTGGCGGAGGCGGAGGCCGCGCTTGCCGAAGCCGACAAGGCTGTCGCCGCCGCCAATCAGGCGTTGTCGGAAACGCGCGAGCGGCGCGGGCGTCTCGAAGAGCGAGTCGACGGCGCGCAGGAACGGCTCCGCGAAGCCGGCGCCAGAATTCGCGAAGTGTTGCACTGTGAGCCAGCCGAGGCGGCGCGGATCGCCGGTATCGACGAAGAGGCGCTGCCGGCGCTGGATCAAGTCGAATCGACCCTCGAACGCTACAGGCAGGAGCGCGAGCGCCTCGGCGGCGTCAACCTCCAGGCCGATGCCGAGGCCGAAGAACTGGCCGCCCGGCGCGACGCGATGATCTCCGACCGCGACGATCTCGTGGCGGCGATCAACAAGCTCCGGCAAGGCATCGCCAGCCTTAACCGTGAAGGGCGCGAAAGGCTGACGGCGGCGTTCGACGAAGTGAACCGCCAGTTCCAGCGGCTGTTCGTCCAACTGTTCGGCGGCGGCACCGCCGAGCTGAAGCTGATCGGTTCGGAAGATCCGCTGGAGGCCGGGCTCGAGGTCATCGCCAAGCCACCGGGCAAGAAGCCGCAGACGATGACGCTTCTTTCGGGCGGCGAACAGGCGTTGACGGCGCTGTCGCTGATCTTTGCGGTGTTCCTCACCAAGCCGGCGCCGGTCTGCGTCCTTGACGAAGTCGACGCGCCCCTCGACGACGCCAATGTCGAACGTTTCTGCACGCTGCTCGAAGAGATCACCGCCGAGACGGGCACGCGCTTCCTGGTGATCACGCACAATCCGATCACCATGTCGCGGATGAACCGGCTCTTCGGCGTGACGATGACCGAGCGAGGCGTCAGCCAGCTGGTGTCGGTCGACCTCGAGACCGCCGAGCGGTTCCGTGAGGCGGGCTGAGGCCACCCTCGCCGCTGCGAGCGAGCCATCGCCCCCGATCGCCAGCGCGGTCCTTGCCTGGTACGACCGCCACGCGCGACGGCTGCCGTGGCGCGTCGGGCCGGAGGACCGGGCCGCCGGCGTCCGTCCTGACCCGTACCGCGTGTGGCTCTCCGAGGTGATGCTGCAGCAGACGACTGTCGCGGCGGTGAAGCCCTACTTCGAGAGATTCGCGTCGCAATGGCCGACCGTAGCCGAGCTCGCTGCGGCGACCGACGACGAGGTCATGCGGGCCTGGGCCGGCCTCGGCTACTACAGCCGCGCGCGCAATCTGATCGCGGCGGCGCGCGAGATCGCGGCGCGCGGCGGCCGTTTTCCAAATACCGCCGACGAACTGAAGCGCCTGCCCGGCATTGGCGGCTACACCGCCGCGGCGATCGCCGCCATCGCCTTCGACCGCGCCGAACCGGTGGTCGACGGCAATATCGAGCGGGTCATCGCGCGTCTGTTCGCGATCGCCGAAGCCGGCGCCGGCGGCAAGGCGGCGATCCGCGCCCGCCAGGCGGAGCTGACACCGGTCCACCGTCCGGGCGACTACGCTCAGGCGATGATGGATCTCGGCGCGACGATCTGCACGCCGAAGCGGCCGGCCTGTCCGCGCTGCCCGCTAAACGATGATTGCTTTGCCGCCGCCCGCGGCGACGCCGAAGCGTATCCAGCGAAGGAAGAAAAGGCCGAGCGCCCGACGCGTCGGGGCAATGCGTTTGTCGCAGTTCGGGGCGACGGCGCGGTGCTCCTCCGCCGCCGCCCGCCGCGGGGATTGCTCGGCGGGATGGCCGAGGTGCCGGGCGGCGGGTGGACTGCTGCCGGTCCTCGCAACGGCGAAGACGCGCCACTCGAGCTAAACTGGACGCGCGTGGCGAAACGCGTGACGCATGTCTTCACCCATTTCCGCCTCGAGCTCGACGTCTATCGTGGCGACGCAAAGACGACCGAGAAAATGCCCGACGGATGCTGGTGGTCTCCGCCGGACGAGCTCCCCGGCGAGGCACTGCCGAGCCTGATGAGGAAGGCGATCGAAGCGGCACAGCCGGGCGCGACCAAGCGGCGGGCACCGTCTTGAAGCGCCTGGGTCCCCACCGAAGCCCCTCCTCGGGCCGCCGAAGGCGGGACCCGTGGGCGGGGACGAACGGAGTTACGCGGCGGCTGCCAGCTCGCGGCGGATGATGTCGCGGAGCGCGTCGATCGGTTCGCGCGCCCCGTTGCGTTCGAAGTGCCAGAAGGTCCAGCCATTGCAGGCGTCGAGCCCCTGCACCGCGGCGCCGACCCGGTGGATGGAACCGGTCACCTCCCCCGCCTGCAGCGAGCCGTCGGCGCGAACGAGCGCGCGGTAGCGCTCCTTGGCATCGGTGAGGATTGCGCCGGGGCCGATCAGCCCTGCTTCGATCAGGTTGCCGAACGGAACCCGCGGTTCGGCCCGCTTGCCGCGCATCGTGGCGAGCGCCGCCGGGTCGATCGGTTCGGCGGCCTCGATCCGCTGCGATGCCGCCGCGATGTAGCCGGCGTCGCGCTCGATGCCGATGAAATGCCGGCCGAGCTTCTTCGCCACGGCGCCGGTGGTGCCGGTGCCGAAGAACGGGTCGAGCACGACGTCTCCCGGCTGTGATGATGTCAGCAGTACGCGATAGAGCAGCGCCTCCGGCTTTTGCGTCGCATGCACCTTGCGGCCGTTGGTCTTCAGCCGTTCCTCGCCGGTGCAGATCGGGATCGTCCAGTCGGAGCGCATCTGCAGGTCGTCGTTGAACACCTTGAGGGCGTCATAATTGAAGGCATAGTTCGACGAACCGGCATCGCGGCCGGCCCAGATCAGGGTCTCATGCGCGTTGGCGAAACGACGTCCGCGGAAGTTCGGCATCGGATTGGTCTTGCGCCAGATGCCGTGGTTGAGGTTCCTGTAGCCGAGATCCTGATGAATCGCCCCGACCCGGAAGATGTTGTGATAGCTGCCGATAACCCACAGAGCACCGCCGGGCTTGAGCACACGGCGGCATCCCCGGAGCCAGTTCCGCGTGAAGGCGTCGTAGTCGGCGAAGCTTCCGAACCGGTCCCACTCGTCGTCGACGCCGTCGACCCTCGATTGATCCGGCCGGGTGAGTTCCCCGTCGAGCTGGAGATTGTAGGGCGGGTCGGCGAAAATGAGGTCGACGGATTCCGGAGGCAGCTTCTCGAGTTCGGCGATGCAGTCGCCCCGGATGATGCGATCGATCGGAAGCCGGCTCCTCCCCGGAGCATGGTCCGGATCAGCCTCGAGGACCCGCCTGCGTTTCGCCATGAAATCGTCCCCGGATTCAACGAGATACAGAAGGGCCAGGGCGCCCTGCCCGCGTGCAAACTCGCGCAACAGGGTGAATTTGTGGTTGAGAATCATGGTTAAGGCTTTGGTACCAGCGGCGGGCAACGATCCGTCGGCCGATTCCGGGTAGCGTTCGAGCGATGCGCATCAGGCGAAGACTCACGCAATGGGCGGCGGCAATGGCGGCGATCGCGGCATCGATCGGCTCGGCCGCCGCGGCGCAGGTCATCGTCGTCATCGACGGGTCGGGTTCGTCGGCCGGCCAGATCGGCGGCGTCGCCAAGATCGACATCGCGCGCGCCGCGCTTCGCACGATCCTCGCCGACAGCCCCATCGACCTGTCGATCGGGCTCGTCGCCTATGGTCACCGGCAGCGCGAAACCTGCAGCGACATCGAACTCGTGGCGGCGCCCGGCCCCGCGGGTGTGTTTCTCGACGCGGCGGCGCGCGTTCAATCGGTGGGGCGGAGTCCCATCGCCGACGCGACAGCGGTGGCGGCAGCGGCAATCACCGAAGACGAAGCGACGATCATCGTCATCACCGACAATTCCGACAATTGCTCGCCGGATCCCTGCGCCACCATCTCGGCGCTGAAGAGCAGCATGCCGGGGCTGACGATCTCGGTTGTGGGCATTGCCATCCCGCCGGACGAAGTGGCGGAGATCGCGTGTTTCGCCGAGCTGACGGGCGGGGTCTATTTGCGCGCAGACACGGCGGCCAATTTCCAGGCGAACCTTGCCGAGGCGATGAGCCTCGCCTGGGCCGAACCCGGCCCGCCCCCGGCGCCGATGCCGGTCGCGGCCAT
>CAYOBK010000278.1:0-4710 GCA_964402275.1 uncultured Bauldia sp. | reverse complement strand
GTTCGCTGCCTGTCGCCAGGCAGCGCTCTCGATGCTCTGTTCTGAAACCGAAGTTCCGCCGCTCGATATGTCGTATCCGACGAACACGAAGCTACAATATGCCGTGAGTCGCTGACAAGAGTCGCGACTCCACGCGGTTGGGTGCCGGTGGATTTCGGTGGCGGGAGTCAATTGACAATTCCGCGCCGGCGCATGGTAGGTTGCGCCCACTGGTGTCGCCCAACGGCGGCACCTTTTGGTTTCACGCCTCGCTTTTGGACGGCGACCGATGGCGAAATCGGCTCTTTTTGACACTTACGCCCGCGCACCATTGGAGGTCGCGAGCGGCGAAGGAGTGTGGCTGACAGACAACACCGGTCGCAAATATCTCGACTTCACATCGGGGATCGCCGTCAATGCCCTTGGCCACGCGCATCCGGCGCTGGTCGCGGCGCTGACGAATCAAGCCGGGAAACTGTGGCACACGTCGAACGCCTTTCGGATTCCCGCGCAGGAACGGCTCGCCGAACGCCTCGCCGCGCTCAGCTTCGCCGACAAATCGTTCTTCGCCAATTCCGGTGCCGGGGCGGTCGAATGCGCGATCAAGACGGCGCGGCGATACCATTTCGCCAGGGGCGAGCCGGAGCGGAACCGGATCGTCACCTTCACCGGCGCTTTTCACGGCCGGACACTGGCAACGCTCGCCGCCGCCGGGAACCCGGCCCATACCGAAGGCTTCGCGCCGCTTCCCGACGGGTTCGACCAAGTCGACTTCATGGACATGAAGGCCGTGGAGAAGGCGATCGGGCCGGCGACCGCGGCGATCATGGTCGAACCGATTCAGGGCGAGGGGGGCGTCCGTCCGTTCTCGCATTCGGCGTTGCGGGCGCTCCGCAAGCTCTGCGACGACCGGGGACTGCTTCTGATCTTCGACGAGGTTCAGACCGGGATCGGCCGCACAGGCCGGCTTTTCGCCTATGAATGGTCAGGGGTCGCGCCGGATATCATGGCTCTCGCCAAGGGTCTCGGCGGCGGCTTTCCGGTGGGCGCCTGCCTCGCCACGGCGGAGGCGGCAACAGGCATGGTTGCGACCACGCATGGCTCGACCTTCGGCGGCAATCCGCTGGCGATGGCGGTCGCCAATGCCGTGCTCGACATCGTGGCGGACGACGCCTTTCTCGAGAACGTCCGTCAGGTCGGCCTCTACCTCAAGCAGCGGCTGGCCGGCGTCGCCGACGCGCATCCGGGGATCATCGACGACATCCGGGGCGAGGGCCTTCTGATCGGCTTGCGCTGCATTCCCTCGAACAAGGAGGTTCAGGCGGCGCTACACGAGGCCGGCCTGTTGGTGATGGGCGCGGCCGACAACGTCATCCGCGTTCTCCCGCCGCTGATCGCCGCCGAAGCCGATATCGATGAAGGCATCCGCCGGATGGAGAAGGGCTTCCGCAACTACGAGGCCGCCGCCTCGCTCACGGCGTGACCGCCGCGATGCCCCGCCACTTCCTCGACCTTTCCGATTTCGACACTGCGACCTTGACGGCCTTGATCGCCGATGCGGCAAGGCGAAAGGCCGGGAAGTCGACCGGCCGGCCGCTCGCCGGCAAGACGCTGGCGATGGTCTTCGAAAACCCGTCGACGCGAACGCGGATTTCGTTCGACGTCGCCATGCATCAGCTCGGCGGCTACGCCATTCTATTGTCGGCCGCCGAAATGCAGCTCGGACGGGGCGAGACCATCGCCGACACCGCCCGGGTGTTGTCGCGCTATGTCGACGCGGTCATGATCCGGACCCCGGACCCGGCCGCCCTCGCCGAGCTCGCCGCCCACGCCTCGATTCCGGTGATCAACGGCCTGACCCGCCGCTCGCACCCCTGTCAGGTGATGGCCGATCTCATGACGCTTTCCGAGCGCCGCGGGTCGATTGAGGGGGCAAGGGTTGCATGGGTGGGGGCGGCAACCAATGTATTGACCTCCTGGATTCACGCGGCGCCGATCTTCGGCTTCGGCCTGGCGATCGCCACGCCGGCCGAATTCGCCCCGGATGCCGGCCTGATCGAGGCCGCCTGCGCCAAGGGCGCCGACATCGTGCTGACGACCGAGGTCGCGGAAGCTGCGGCCGGCGCCGATTGCGTCGTGACCGACACCTGGGTTTCTATGGGCGACAGCGACGGCGAGCGCCGGCGGAAGCAGTTGCGTCCGTTCCAGGTGACCGAACCCACCATGGCCGCGGCAAAGCCCGGGGCCATCTTTATGCACTGCCTTCCCGCCCACCGCGGCGAGGAGGTGACTGACGCGGTCATCGACGGCCCGCGATCCGCCGTCTGGGACGAAGCCGAGAACAGAATGCACGTACAGAAGTCGATTTTGGTTTGGTGCCTTGGAGGGGGCGCGCGATGAGCGCGGCCCGGCCGTTGGTTCATTTTGCCGAGCCTGCCGGCGACGACGCGGTTCGACCCTTTCAGGTCGACGCCCTCGACGTGCGCGGCCGCGCGGTGCAGATGGGCCCGGCGCTCGACGCCCTGCTCGGCCGGCACGACTATCCGCCGGCCGTTTCCAAGCTGGTCGCCGAGGCGGCGGTGCTGACGTCGCTGCTCGGCGCGTCGCTGAAGTTCGAAGGCAAGTTCATCCTCCAGACCCAGACCGACGGGCCGGTGAGCATGTTGGTCGTCGATTTCCGGACGCCCGGTGATCTTCGCGCCTATGCCGGCTTCGATGCCGAAGCGGTCGCGAGGGCCGAGGCGGCCGGGCCGGTGACGACCGGGCAGCTGCTCGGCCGCGGCACCCTGGCCATGACCATTGATCAAGGTGCGGACATGACGCGCTATCAGGGCATCGTCGCGCTCGAGGGGCAAAGCCTCGAGGAGGTGGCGCACGCCTATTTCCGCCAGTCCGAACAGATCCCGACCAAGGTGCGGCTGGCCGCAGCCGAGCTCCTGGTGCGCCGTCACGGCGAGACCGAGCGCCATTGGCGCGCTGGCGGCATCATGGCGCAGTTCATGCCAGCGGTAGCCGAGCGGCTGCCGCGGATGGACCTGCCGGGCGGCGATGTGCCCGAAGGCGCGGATATGAGCCCGAACGACGCGGCCGAGGACGAGTCCTGGCGCGAGGCGCAGCTCCTCGTCGAGACGGTGGAGGATCACGAGCTCCTCGACAGCGGCGTGCCGGTCGAGCGACTGCTGTACCGCTTGTTTCACGAGCGCGGCGTGCGCGTCTACGATCCGACACCGCTCCGCGAGGAATGCAGCTGCAACCGCGGCCGCATCGAGAAGATGCTGCGCTCCTTCAGCGCCGAGGCGATCGAGGAGTCGATCGAGAACGGCCGGATCAACGTCAAATGCGAATTCTGCGGCACCGCCTATGAGTTCGACCCGGACGATTTCCGCAAATCGCAGGACTAGTTCAGCACCGGCTGGCTGTCGGGCAGGTCGAGCGAGAACGCCGGAATCTCCACGTTGAACGCGTCACCGGTCTCGCTCCGCATCTCATAATGGCCGGCCATGATGCCGGACGGCGTCCGGAGCGGGCAGCCGCTGGTGTATTCGAAGCTCTCGCCGGGCCGGAGCACCGGCTGCTCGCCGATGACGCCGGGTCCGGCGACTTCCTGCACCACGCCGTTGGCGTCGGTGATCCGCCACGAGCGGGCGCGAAGCTGCACCGATTCGAGACCGAGATTGATGATCTCGATGGTGTAGGCCCAGAAATATTCGGCATCCTCGGGCGACGATCGGTCGGGCTGATAGCTCGGCTTCACCGTCACCTGGATCGACCGTGTGGTGGCCCGATACATAGGCCCTCGCAAAGAAAACCCCCGCGGGCTGTAACCAATCACGGGCCCGGAAATCAAGCGGACGCGCGGCTAGACCTTGTCGAGCGCCTGGCGAAGGTCGGCGAGGAGGTCGTCGGGATCCTCGAGGCCGGCCGAAAGGCGCAGCAGCGAATCCGAGATCCGCAGTCTGGCGCGCATCTCCTGCGAAAGGCTCTGATGCGTCGTCGTCGCCGGATGCGTGAGCAGGCTTTTGGCGTCGCCGAGATTGTTCGAAAGGCCGATCAGCCTCAGCCCATTGGCGAGGCGGAACGCGCCGGCCTTTCCTCCCTTGACCTCGAACGCCACCAGTGTCGAACCGCCGCTCATCTGCATCTTGGCAACGGCCCGGTGCGGGTGGTCGGCACGGCCCGGATAGATCACGCTGTCGATCGCCGGATGCTCGGCCAGCGCATCGGCGAGCAGGGCCGCGGTGTCGGTCTGGCGCGCGATCCTGAGCGGCAGCGTTTCGAGTCCCTTGAGCAGCACCCACGCGTTGAACGGGCTCATGCTCGGGCCGGTGTGCTTCAGAAAAGTGTGCACATCGGCGATGAAGTCGGCGGTGCCGAGAACGACGCCGCCAAGGACACGGCCTTGGCCGTCGATGTGCTTGGTGGCCGAATAGACGACGATGTCCGCGCCGAGTTTCAGCGGCTGCTGCAGCATCGGCGTCGCGAACACATTGTCGACGATGAGCTTCGCTCCGGCCTTGTGGGCGATCTCGGCGACCGCCGCGATGTCGTTGATGTCGAGCGTCGGGTTGGTCGGGCTTTCGAGGAAGAACGCCTTGGTGTTCGGCCGGACCGCGGCGCGCCTTTCGGCGAGATCGGTCCCTTCGACGAGGGTCGACTCCACGCCGAAACGCGGCAGCAGCTGATCGAGAATGTAAAGAATGGAGCCGAACAGCGCCCGCGCCGCGACGACGT
>CAYOBK010000277.1:0-1780 GCA_964402275.1 uncultured Bauldia sp. | reverse complement strand
TGGTTCTGCAACGGCTCCTGCACGAGATAGGCGCGGTCGGCCGCCATCGCATTGAACAGCTTCTCGACGGCCACCGGCTCGGCCTGATCGCGCCGGACCGTATCGCCGTCGATGCCGGCGATGATGAACGCGCCGAAGCTGCCGAGGCCGTAGTTGGGCTTGCAAAACAGCGGGAACGAACCGCGCGACCGGAGGAACCGTTTGAACTGATCTGCGGAGGCTATCTTCTCCGTGTCGGCATAGCTCCGCGCCGAGGTGTCGATCACGGCGACCGTCGTCGGGATCTTGAAGCCGAAACGGTCCAGCAGCGTGTAGCTCAACCACTTGTCCTCGGTCGTCGCCTGCCAGGTCATGTCGCAGCATTTGCGCGTGACCGGCCAGTGCAACCGATTGGAGATGAAGCGGCGCTTATCCGCTGCCGAGAACTTCTCGTTGTCATAGAGGCGGTAGAGAAAGTAATCCTGCAGCGACAGGCGCCCCGGCGCTTTGCGCACCGCGAAGTAGTCGAGGAATATCCGCATCGGCCTTGTGCCGGTCTGGCGCGAGGCCTCGCGGAACCAGGCCCCGAAATTGTCCTGCGCCTTGTGGCGCGAATAGTCCCCGGCATAGAGGGACGCTTCGACGCCGGACTGGCCGGCGGGCAGCTGAACGGCTGATGACGAGGCGCTCATCGGTACTCCAACGCTTGATCTGATGCGGAATGCGGCACTTTCCCATCGAAGGGTTGGCAGGAGCTTAACGGGCAGTTCCGGTCTTGACCGATTTAGCCAACTGTCGCGAAAGGCTTTGCTAACCGCGGCTGCCTAAGACTTTACCCGGATACGAGCGATAGGGAGCCGTGATGTCCTTTCCAGCAGTCCCGAAGCCGGGACCGTTCTCGAGCGATGCTGCTCGCGGTCCGGATCCGGCGGGCCGCCCCGCTGTCGGCCGGCGCGCCGCGCTCGAGATGCTGATGACCACGGGCGGCGACGAGCGCATCTGGCTCGATCCGGTGACGCGGCGCAACCGTTACGGCGTGGGCGCCGCTCCCGCTCCCGATGAGATCTGGTTTTCATCGTCGACGGCCAGCGCGAGTTCGGAGGAAGGTTACGAAGCTGCGCTGTCCGCGCTCCGGCGTCTCACCGCGCTTGAGGCCGGCCATGCCACCCTGCCGGCGCTGTTCGAAGATATCCGCCGGCGGCTGCAGGCGCTCTTTGGCGCCCCCGGCAGCGTCGCGGTGCTCGTCCCGTCGGGGACCGAGGCTGAACTTCTGACGCTTGCGATAGCGCGCGCGCTGATGCCCGGGCCGCTGACGAACATCGTCGTCGCCCCGACGGAAACCGGCAGCGGCGTGTTGATGGCGGCCGGCGGTGCGAATTTCCAGGATTCCTCCTCCCTCGGCGAGACCGTTCACAAAGGAGACCGCCTGAAGGGCCTCGAACGCGCCGACATTGCCGTCGAGACAATCGCCATTCGCTCCGCCGGCGGATCGCCGCGGCCGCAACACGAGATCGACGCCGAGGCCGGCGCGATCGCCGCCGAGGCGCTCAAGGCCGGCCGAAGCGTCATCCTCCACGTGCTCGACACGTCGAAGACCGGCCTTTCCGGTCTCTCCCGGGCAACCGCAGCCGCGATCGCGGCGGCTGCGCCCGGGCGCGTTTTCGTCGCCGTCGACGCCTGCCAGCTTCGCTGCACCGCCGACCAGCTGCGGGAAGACCAGGCACGGGGCTTCGTCGCGCTCATCACCGGATCGAAATTCGCCGGCGGACCGCCCTTCAGCGGGGCGCTGCTGCTGCCCGAA
>CAYOBK010000276.1:0-3841 GCA_964402275.1 uncultured Bauldia sp. | reverse complement strand
CGGCATTCGCCCGCCTGGTGTCAGGTCACTTCCCCGTTTCCGAACGTGCCGCCGGACGCATTTTGTCGCTTCCGATGGGACCGAATCTCACGACCAAACAGATCGCGCAAATTGCAGGCGCTCTCGCACGCGCCCTTGCCGCCACCGCCGCCGATTCGACACCGGTAAGGCGCCGCCGGCGGCAGGCGTCGGCGCAAACGGGCGCGGCGGCCGCCTTTGTACCGGCGCCTGAAGGAAGCGCCACGTGACGGCGCGATTCGTCTCCTCCGACTCGATTCCGAACGTCGCCGCGACGGTCGCGCCGCCGGTCCCGCGCTGGAAGCGGCTGCTCGATATCGGCATCGGGCTCCCAGCGCTGATTCTTCTGTCGCCGCTGATGATCGTCGCCGGCGCCCTGATCCGGCTGACCGGCCGCGGCCCCGTCCTCTTTCGCCAGACCCGTGTCGGACACGGCGAGACGCATTTCACCATGTACAAGTTCCGGACCATGCAGGTCGCGCCCGACGGCGACAGCGCGCAACGCGACGTCGTCCGAGCGGAACTGGAGGGCACCGCGACACCGGACCCCGAGACGAAGCTGTACCGCCCCGCGGATGATCCCCGTATCACCCCGGTCGGACGCTTTCTCCGCAAATGCAGCATCGACGAGCTGCCGCAGCTCTTGAATGTAATTCGCGGCGAGATGTCCCTCGTCGGACCGAGACCTGCGACGCCGTCGGAGGTCGCGTTGTTTACGCCGCAGCAGCGCCGCCGGCACCAATGCCCCCCGGGAATCACCGGGCTGTGGCAAGTGAACGGGCGCAATCGTCTGAGTTCCCGCGAGATGCTCGATCTCGACCTTGCTTATGTCGACCGGTCCTCATTGGTACTGGACCTCGAGATACTCCTTCGCACGCCTCGCGCCGTGCTTTTCGATCGATATACGCGGTAAGGAGGCAGGCGTGACCACGGTCTTGGTTGCCGCCAATGGCGGGCATCTTTCTCAGCTCTTTCAATTGGCTGACCGCATCGAGGGCATCGGCTCCGACCGGCTCTGGGTGACGTTCGACTCACCGCAAAGCCGATCGATGCTCCGCGGTCAGCCAACCCATTTCATCAAGTCGATCGAAGAGCGCGATGTCCTCGACGTCCTTCGGGGCGTCGGCGATGCCCGCCGCGTTTTGCGGAGCATCAGCGCCGACGCCGTGATCAGCACCGGCTCCGGCATCGCGCTTTCCTTCCTTCCTTACGCGGCCCTTCGCGGCATCCCGGCCCATTACATCGAGAGCGCCGCGCGGGTCGACATGCCGTCCTTGACAGGTCGTCTGCTCCAGCTCGTTCCGGGCGTTCGCCTGTATCGCCAATACCCGGCCGCGGCCAAGGGGCGTTGGAGCTACGCCGGCTCGGTGTTCGACGGCTACCGCGCCACGGCGCAGTTCAACCGGGTCGTCCGTCGCATCGTCGTCACGCTCGGGAGCGGCGTCCATTCCTTCCGCCGCCTCGCCGAGCGTCTTGTCGCCCAGTTGCCGCGCGATGCGGAGATCCTTTGGCAGACCGGCAGCACGCCGGTCGGTGACCTGCCGATCGCCGCGCGCCCCCTCGTGCCCGCCGCCGAGCTCGAGCAGGCGGTCGCCATGGCCGACGTCGTCATATCGCATGCCGGCTGCGGCTCGGCGCTGATGGCGTTGGCAGCCGGCAAGTTTCCCATCCTGGTCCCCCGCCGGCGACAGAACGGCGAACTCGTGGACGACCATCAGGTCGAGCTCGCCCGTTTCCTGGGCGAACGGGGACTCGCTTTGGTGCGGACGCCCGAAACGCTGTCGGCGGCCGACATCTCCAGCGCCGCAATGCGGGTCGTTTCGCGCAACGAGACACCGCCGGCTCTGAGGTTGAACTGACATGAGCGCACTCATCCAGAACCTCGATTTCCTGGAAAGGGAGTTCGGCGACACGGCGAGATCCATGGCGCTCGAAACGCGCATCGTCCCCGCGGACCTTCGCTTCTGCTGGCAACTCGAAGCTGCTCATCCGCGGTACAACAGCGTGTTCGGCTCAGCGCCGTGGATCCAAGCCTTGACGGGGACCTACGGCTTCAAGATCCGCGCGTCTGCGCTTTGCCGCGGCGACGAGGTGAAGTCAGCAATCCTGTTTGCCGAGATCGAGGATATCCGCGGCCCGCGGACGATCTCGCTGCCGTTCACCGATTATCTCGATCCGTTCGTCTCGTCACGGGCCGAATGGCTGCGAGTGATCGAGCCGTTGCTCGAGCGGAACGCGCCCTTGCGCCTTCGCTGTCTCGACGGCGACATCGCGCGCGCGGACTCCCGCTTCGAAAAACGCGACACGGCGCTGTGGCACATGGCCGATCTGTCGCGCGACGACGACGCCATATGGGCTGGCTTGCGAGGCTCCGCTCAGCGCAACATTCGCAAGGCGCGAGAGAGCGGTCTTGTCGTCAGGGAGGGTCGCACGCTTCAGGACGTGGCGACCTTCTACAATCTTCATTTCGGAGTCCGGAAGAACAAATACCGCCTCTTCGCGCAGCCATTCGCCTTCTTCGAGAACCTCCATGCCGCCTTCTCGCCGGAGGGCCGAATCATCACGCTGCTTGCCGAGCATGACGGGACGGCCGTCGGCGGGATTCTGTTCCTGATCCACGGGGACACGCTCTACTACAAGTTCAACGCGTCCAACGACCTCCGCTTCCGGCCCAACGATCTGCTGGTCTGGCACGGCATGCTGCTGGGCCGTCGCCTGGGATTGACCCGGCTCGATTTCGGTCTGTCCGACGTCGGGCAGCCGGGCCTCGTCCGCTTCAAGCAGAAATTTGCCACCGGCGAACGGCCGATCACCGAGCTTCGTTGGTCGCCGCCGGGTCATTCCGACGCACGCGGCCATCAGGCCGGCCGGACGCTCCACCGGCTTACCGAGATCCTGACCGAACCGAACGTCCCGGACGACGTCACCCGATCGGTCGGAGATGAAGTCTATTCCCTGTTCAGCTGATCGCGTGAGGAAACCATGACCGCGCTCAAACGCCCTTGCACTCGTCCGACAATGTTCGCTGCCTCCGCGATCGTCGGGAGCATTTTCACCGGCCAGGCCGTTGCCGCCGAGTGCGTGATCAGGACGGCCGAGATCGCCAGCCCGTCAATCTTCGAATGCACCGTCGATGCGATCGAAGCCTGCACCCTCAACGACCCGGCGCAGGCCGAGCGGGTTCTGCTCGCCGACATCGGCGATGGTCAGGACGCAGCCGCACTCTATCGTTTGGCGCAGTACTACCACAATGCCCCGCCTCTGTTCCGCGATCCGGTTCTGGCCCTTTGGTACGTCGGACGCGCCGCGGCCTTGGGCTACGAGCCGGCGATCACCGGATTGACCGAGATGGAGCCGGCGCCGACAGCGGTCGTTACCGCCGCGGCAGCGGTCGAGGCCCCGCCGGAGACAGTCCCCGTCGATCTCGCCAACCAAACGACATTTGCCGATCCGCCCTCCACTCTCACCGGCGTCCGCCTTACGATCGATGACGTCATCAACGCCGCTTACGCCGCCGGCTTCTGCACCGAAACGCAGCTGCTTGCGGCCGTGTCGATCGCCATCGCCGAATCCTCCCTTTGGACCGCCGCGCGGAACTGGAAGCCGGAAAACGGCTTCAGGCCGGCATCGGACTATATCGGCGTCCAGGGACCGCCCGAAGCCTGGGTCGACGGCCGGCAGATGCATTCCGACCGCGGACTCTGGCAGATATCGTCTTTCAGCTGGTCGGACTATTCCGACCAAATCAGCGACGATCCGATGCGAGCCGCCGAGGCGGCGTTCGCCCTGTCGGTGGGGGGAACGAACTTTTCAATCTGGGACA
>CAYOBK010000275.1:0-11731 GCA_964402275.1 uncultured Bauldia sp. | reverse complement strand
AAGGTGATCCGCGAGATCGTGGAGAAGACCGGCGCCAAGGTCGATATTTCCGACGACGGCACCGTCCAGGTCGCGTCGGCCGACGCCAAGGCGATCGAGGCGGCGCTCAACTGGATCAAATCGATCGCCGCCGAGCCCGAGGTCGGGATGATCTACCATGGCACGGTGGTCAAAGTGGTCGACTTCGGCGCGTTCGTGAATTTCTTCGGCGCCCGCGACGGCCTCGTCCATATCTCGCAGCTGGCGCCGCGCCGGGTCGCCAAGACGACCGACGTCGTCAACGAAGGCGACAAGGTGTGGGTCAAGCTCCTCGGCTTCGACGACCGCGGCAAGGTCCGGCTATCCATGAAGATCATCGACCAGGAGACCGGTCAGGAGATCCCGCAAGAGGGCGAGGACGAGCAGAAGGCGGCCGGCTGAGGCCTCCGCGGAACAACCTCGAGGCGGCTGCCCCGTAGTGGCCGCCTCGAATAGTTCTTTGTTTCAACAGCTTGCCTCGTTCGCGGGCGGTTTCCCAGCGCCCTCCGGTTCGGCTAGACTGCCATCGACACATTTTCGCGCGACTTTGCCGCCAAAGCCTTTGCACCGGCCTTTGCCGGCGCGGGACAGGAGGAACGGCAATGCCTACCATTGCTCTGGTAGACGATGATCGCAACATTCTCACATCGGTTTCGATCGCCCTCGAATCGGAAGGCTATCGCGTCCTGACCTATACCGACGGGGTATCGGCGCTGGACGGATTCAACGGTTCCAGTCCGGATCTTGCCATCCTCGACATCAAGATGCCGCGGATGGACGGGATGGAGCTCCTCAGGCGGCTTCGCCAGAAATCCGACGTGCCGGTGATCTTCCTCACCTCCAAGGATGACGAGATCGACGAATTGTTCGGCCTCAAGATGGGCGCCGACGATTTCATCAAGAAGCCGTTCTCGCAGCGGCTGTTGGTGGAACGGGTGAAGGCGGTGCTCCGCCGGGCGCAGCATCGCGAGCCGACGCCCGGCGCCAAGCCCGACGAAACCACGACATTGCTGGAGCGCGGCGGACTGTCGATGGATCCGGAGCGCCACACCTGTACCTGGAACGG
The DNA here is from genome assembly GCA_964402275.1 of uncultured Bauldia sp. Classification (GTDB taxonomy): domain Bacteria; phylum Pseudomonadota; class Alphaproteobacteria; order Rhizobiales; family Kaistiaceae; genus JADLGL01. Next base: position 10,647 of record CAYOBK010000275.1, on the reverse strand, counting down.
CGAGGTCGTGACGCTGACGGTTACCGAATTCCTGATCCTCTACGCGCTGGCGCAGCGGCCGGGCGTGGTCAAGAGCCGCAACGCGTTGATGGACGCGGCCTATGACGATCAGGTCTATGTCGACGACAGAACGATCGACAGCCACATCAAGCGCCTGCGCAAGAAGTTCAAATCCGTTGACGCCGGCTTCGACATGATCGAAACCCTTTATGGCGTCGGCTATCGCTTCAAAGAGGCCTGAACCGCCGCCCGGGGGACTGCGGCTTAACAGATGACCGCCGGAACCGACACCGAAACGATCCGACACAGCCAGGAGCAGCGTGCGCGCTCCAGCGGAGTACTGACGGCGGTCGGCCGAGCCTGGCGCGTCGTCAGCTTCGGCGGCTTCTCGTCGATCACGCGGCGGATCGTCTTTCTCAACCTGTTGGCGCTGGTCGTCCTGGTCATCGCCATCCTTATCCTCAACCAGTCGCGAAACAGCCTGATCGATGCGGAAGTCAGAAGCCTGACGGCGCAAGGCGAATTGATCGCCAATTCGATCGCTGCCCAGGCGATCAACACTGCCGGAATCTTCGGGCTCCAGCCGGCGCAGAACCCCGAGGCTCTCCTCGACGAGGAAGCGGCCGCCGATTATGTGGCTCGACTTGGCGCCGTCTTCCCGATCGACCCGGTTCGCGCCGGCACCCTCATCACCTACCTGTCGGACGAGGCCGGACCGCGCGTCCGCGTCTACAACAGGGGCGGTAACCGCATCGTCGATTCGGATCTCGACGACATCATCCGATTCGACCTCGGCCCCATCGGCAGCGAGGAACCCTCGCTGCTGGAGCGGCTCTGGGACGGCGTTGCCACATGGTTCCGCCGGAACGACTTGCCGATCTATCGTGAATACGGCGCCAATGACGGGCTGCAATATCAGGGCGTCGCGACGGCCATTGGCGGCACGCTGTCGACGGTAACCTACGTCACCGAGGCCGGCGAACTGATCGTTTCGGTGGCGGTGCCGATCCAGAACTACCAGTCGATTCAGGGCGCGGTGCTCCTGACGACGCGAGAAGGCGACATCGACGACATCATCCGCGGGGAGAGGATCGAGATCCTGCGGGTGTTCGGCGTCGCCGCCGGCGTTTCGGTGCTGCTTTCCTTCATGCTGGCCGGCACCATCGCCGCCCCGCTGCGCCGGCTGGCGGCAGCGGCGGAGCGCGTCCGCAAGGGACTTCGGTCCCGGCCGCAGATTCCAGATTTCGGCAAGCGCGGCGACGAGATCGGCGATCTCAGCCTGGCGCTTCGCGACATGACGGCGTCGCTCTACAACCGCATCGACGCCATCGAACGGTTCGCCGCCGACGTTGCCCATGAACTGAAGAACCCGCTCACGTCGCTCCGCAGCGCGGTCGAAGCGTTGCCGCTTGCCAGGAATCCCGAATCGCATGCGCGACTGGCCGAGATCATCCAGCACGACGTCCGCCGCCTCGACCGGCTGATCAGTGACATTGCCGACGCGTCGCGCCTCGACGCGGAACTGACGCGCCGCGACGCGGAGCCGTTCGACGCCTCGAAACTGGTGCAGACGGTCGTCGATCTCGCAAACGAAGCCGCGGATGAGGGCGGCGCGAAGGCGGTGCTTACCGTCGCCAGAGCCGCCCCGGACGGCTATCTCATCGTCGGGCACGATATCCGGTTGAGCCAGGTGCTCAACAATCTCATCGACAACGCCCGGTCGTTCTCGCCTGCGGGCGGCACCGTCGAGATCAGCCTCCGCCGGATCGGCAAGGAGATCGAATTCAAGGTCGAGGATCAGGGGCCGGGCATCAAGGCCGGGCAGATCGAACGCATCTTCGAGCGTTTCTACACGGATCGGCCGGATGGCGAATCGTTCGGCCAGAACTCGGGCCTTGGCCTGTCGATCTCGCAGCAGATCGTCGAGGCGCATAACGGGCGGATCTGGGCGGAGAACATCAGCGCGCCTTCGCCCGGCGACGCCGGCGACCAGCCCAAGGTGCTCGGCGCAAGATTCGTCGTGAGGCTGCCGGCCGCCAGTCAGTGAACGGCGCCGGCGACGAGTCGACGATCCATGCCTCGGCGGTAGCGATCGGCAATATCGGCGTTCTGATCCGCGGACCCGCCGGCAGCGGCAAATCATCCCTGGCGCTGGCCCTGATCCACGATCCGCAAGCGAAGGGCGTCCTTGTCGGCGACGATCGGGTGAAGCTGACGCGAAAGCCCATCGGCGTCGCGATCCGTCCGGTGCCGGCGGCGGCGGGGCTGATCGAGGTGCGCGGGATCGGGATCGTATCGATGACCCACCGGGCGGAGGCGCGACTCGGCCTGGTGGTCGACCTGCTGCCGCCCGCGGAGTGCCCGCGGCTGCCGGAAGACGACGACAGGCGGACCACAGTGTGCGGCCTGGAGGTGCTGCGCCTTGCGCTCCCGATCGGGTCGCACGACGCCGCCCTCCGCGTCCGGATCGCGCTTCGCCAGTGGATTGATCGCCGCTGAGGGGTCGCCCCGGGCGGCCGCGCGCGATACTTGCTTTGCAGGAGCAATCGCCCGAAAGTACGGCCCCGCCGCTCCGGGCCGATATTCGGAGGACGGGAGTCATGAGGGTTCCTTCGCCGACATGATTGGCATCGTCCTGGTCACGCATGGTCGGCTGGCGGCGGAGTTCCGCGCCGCCGTCGAGCATATCGTCGGATCGCAGGATTCGATCGCAACGGTGGCCATCGGCCCCGACGACAACATCGAGATGCGCCGCCGCGACGTGACCGAGGCGATCGCCGGCGTCGACGGCGGTGACGGCGTGATCGTGCTCACCGACATGTTCGGGGGAACGCCCTGCAATCTCGCGATCTCGGTGATGGAGGCGGGCCGCGTCGAGGTCATCGCCGGCGTCAACCTCCCGATGCTGGTCCAGCTCGTACGAGTCCGCGGTGAAACCAGCCTCGCCGACGCGGTGGCGGCAGCGGCCGATGCCGGCCGCAAATATATCTCGGTGGCAAGCCGGGTGCTCGCGGGCGCATGACCGGGGGCGCATCCGAAAACCCGCCCCATCGCGACCTCGAGATCATCAACAAGCGCGGGCTGCATGCGCGTGCGGCCGCGCGCTTCGTCCAGACCGTCGAGCGGTTCGACGCCGCCGTCGTCGTCTCGAAAGACGGCCAGTCGGTCGGCGGCGACTCGATCATGGGATTGATGACGCTCGGCGCGGCCATGGGAACGAGCATTCGGGTGACCGCCACAGGGCGCGAGGCGGAGGGCGTCCTCCAAGCGGTGGCCGACCTCCTCGCATCCGGTTTCGGCGAAGACGACTAGACCGAACCGTCGCCGGCCTTGGTTGCCGAGCCGCAGGGCGGCCGGTATTGTCCCGCCCGGATCCGGGCGATGACGGTCCCCGTTGGTCGGATGAACCCCCGAATCGCTCCAGGAGAAGTCGAACGCCTATGACGAACGTCGCCGCCGCCAAGACGCAGCATGTCGGCCAGGACTACATTGTCAGGGACATCGCCCTTGCCGACTGGGGCCGCAAGGAAATCTCGCTGGCCGAAACCGAGATGCCGGGCCTCATGGCGCTGCGCGAGGAGTATGGCCCGAAACAGCCGCTGAGCGGCGCGCGGATTGCCGGCTCCCTGCACATGACGGTGCAGACTGCGGTGCTGATCGAAACGCTGGCGGCTCTCGGCGCGCAGCTGCGCTGGGTCTCCTGCAACATCTACTCGACGCAGGATCACGCCGCCGCGGCGATCGCCGCCGGGGGGACGCCGGTCTTCGCCGTCAAGGGCGAGACGCTGGAGGAGTATTGGAACTATACGCGGCGCCTCTTCGAATGGGCCGACGGCGGCTTGCCGAACATGATCCTCGACGACGGCGGCGACGCGACGATGTTCGTCGATCTTGGCCACCGTGCCGAGAACGGCGATGCGGCTTTCCTCGATGCCCCCACGAATGAGGAAGAGGAAGTGCTGTTCGCGCTGCTCAAACGCACGCTCGCCGAGCGCCCCGGCTGGTTCGGCGAGATCGTTCGCAACATCCGGGGCGTGACCGAAGAGACGACGACGGGCGTGAAGCGACTTTATGAAATGCAACGCCAGGGGAAACTGATGTTCCCCGCGATCAACGTCAACGACTCGGTGACCAAGTCCAAGTTCGACAACCTCTATGGCTGCCGCGAAAGCCTGGTCGACGGCGTACGCCGGGCAACGGATGTGATGATGGCCGGAAAGATCGCGATGGTCGCCGGCTTCGGCGACGTCGGCAAAGGGTCGGCGGCGGGGCTCCGCAACGCCGGTTGCCGGGTAATGGTCTCCGAGATCGATCCGATCTGCGCGTTGCAGGCGTCGATGGAAGGCTACGAGGTCGTTCGTATGGAAGAGGCGGCGCCGCGGGCCGACATTTTCGTCACAGCTACCGGAAATGTCGACGTGATCACCATTGAGCACATGCGGGCGATGAAGGACCGCGCGATCGTCTGCAACATCGGTCACTTCGACAGCGAGATCCAGGTCGGCGCGCTTCGCAATTACAGATGGACGAACATCAAGCCGCAGGTCGACGAGATCGCGTTTCCCGATGGCAAGCGAATCATCCTGTTGTCGGAGGGTCGACTCGTGAACCTCGGCAATGCGATGGGGCACCCGAGCTTTGTCATGTCGAATTCGTTTACGAATCAGGTGCTTGCTCAGATGGAATTGTGGACGCGGCCGGATGCCTATGACAACAAGGTGTACGTGCTTCCCAAGCATCTCGATGAACGCGTCGCCGCGCTGCATCTCGACAAGATCGGCGCACAGCTGACGCAGCTCACCGACAGACAGGCTGCGTATATCGGCGTCAAGAAAAACGGCCCGTACAAGCCCGACCACTATCGCTACTGACGGTCGGCGAACCGTCGCGACAGTCGCCACCTCGTCGATTGCCACAGGCTGACGATGGTGAAGGGGTTCATGCAGAATCGCGGAGCGGTTAGAGTAAGTTGATTCGCGCCTCCGCCGTGTCGGGTCGGGCGAGGGCAATCACCCACATGAGCACGGGCGGGGGCCTTTGCGTTGCTTCGGCAGCACGGGAAGACGGAGCGATTCGGCGGAGCAATGAAGCCGTCGGTAGGCTTTTCAGTCGGGGGGCTATCGGCTACCGTTCTTCCCAACGCGGCGCTAGCGCAAGCCATCGGCGGAAGCGGAAGTATCGGCGCCACCGATATCGTTCTCCTCAGCGCTCTTGTCGGTACCGTGGCATTCGCGGTGATCAGCGCGATCTCGCTGATCCGCGTGCGCAACCGCACCGAATCCGAGAACGCGCGGCTGGTGCAGGAGAATGCCAATCTGCGGGCGGCCGCCGATCGGGCCGAGAGTCTGATCAACGCCGACGACCAGCGGCTGGTGATCTGGGATCTGCCGGGTCAACGGCCGAGTGTGGTCGGATCGCTGCCGGGCGTCGACGGCGCGCCGGCGGACCGAAATGCGTTCGTTGCCTTCGGCACATGGCTGTCGGCCGACTCGGCCGCTCGCCTCGATCGCGCGATCGACCGCCTTCGCGAACGCGGCGAAGCGTTCGCACTGGCGCTGTCGACGACCAAGCAAACGATGATGGAGGCGATCGGGCGAACGGTCGGCGGGCGTGCCGTGGTCCGCTTCCGCGACCTCACCGGCGACCGGCTGAGGCTGGCGTCGCTGCGGGCCGCGCACGGCATCGCTTCTTCCGAGCTGGAGGCGCTCAAGGCGGCGCTGGAAGGCGCGGGCCTGCCGAGCTGGATCCGTGACCGCGAAGGCCAGTTGGCGTGGGTCAACAGTGCCTATTGCGATGCCGTGGACGGCGGCGATTCGCGATCGCTGATCGCGTCCGGCACCGAGTTCATCGACGAGACGGGACGGCACGCCATCGCCCGCGTCCACCAGGCGAGCCCGGTGTTCCGGCAGCGCCTGGGCGTCGTGTCGGGCGGCAGCCGGTTGCTGTACGACGTGACCGACGTCGTCACCGGCGACGGCAGCGCCGGAATCGCCGTCGATGCCACCAAGATCGGCGAATCGGAGTCGGTCCTCGAACGGGTTATCGATTTTCACAACCGCACACTGGACCAGCTGGCGACCGCCGTCGCCGTGTTCGGACCCGACCGGCGCCTCCGATCCTATAACGCTGCCTATCGGGCCCTGTTCGGCCTCGATGCCGGCTTCCTCGACTCGATGCCGGAGGAGGGAGTGATCCTCGAGCAACTGCGGGCGACGCGGAAGATCCCGGAGCAGGCCGACTTCAGAAGCTGGAGGGCGGATTTGCTGTCCGCATATCAATCGATCGAGTCGCGGGAGCACCTCTGGCACCTGCCGGAAGGACTGACGCTGCGCGTGATCGCAAATCCGCATCCGCAGGGCGGCGTCATCTGGATCTACGAGAACGTTACGGAACGGCTCGACCTCGAGAGCCGCTACAATGCGCTTATCCGCGTGCAGGGCGAGACGCTCGATCACCTCCGCGAAGGCGTCGCCGTGTTCGGCTCCGACGGCCGCCTCCGACTGCACAATCCGGCCTTCGTCACGATCTGGAATCTCGACGAATCCCATCTCGCCATCAGGTCGCATATCAGCGAGATCGTCGCCTCGTGCCGCGGCATGCTCCGGAACGAATCCGAATGGGCGAGGCTCACCGGCTCGATAGCCGGCGTCGACGAGGAACGCGCGACGGTCACCGACCGCATGGAGTGCAAGGACGGCCGGGTCATCGACTACGCCACCGTGCCTCTCCCGGAAGGCCAGACGATGGTGACTTTCGTCGACATCACGGACTCGGTGAAGGTCGAGCGCGCACTGGTCGACCGCAATGAAGCTCTCGAAGCCGCCGACAGGCTGAAGAACGAGTTCATCCAGCACATTTCATACGAGCTGCGCTCGCCGCTGACCAACATCATCGGCTTCACGCAGCTGATCTCGGACATCAATATCGGACCGCTGAACGACCGCCAGCGGGAGTATCTCGGCTACGTCATGACCTCGAGCCGGTCCCTGCTCACGATCATCAACGACATTCTCGATCTCGCGACCATCGACGCCGGGATCATCGAACTGGAACTCGGCCGGGTCGAGCTCGCAAAAGCCGTCGACGCGGCAATCGAAGGCCTCCGCGACCGGATCCGGGAGAAGGACATCGCGATCGAGAAGCGCATTTCCGACGACGTCGGGGCGATCTTCGCCGACGAAAAGCGCCTGCGGCAGATACTCTACAATCTCCTGTCCAACGCGATCGGATTCTCCGGCCAGGGCGGAAAGGTCACGGTAACGGCGAAGCGTGACCGCGGCAACATCCTCCTGGTCGTCGATGACGAGGGCGTCGGCATTCCCGACGACTTCATCGGGATGGTGTTCGATCGCTTCGAATCGCGCGCGGCGGGGCCGGCGCGGGGCGGCGTGGGTCTTGGCCTGGCGATCGTCAAGAGCTTCGTCGAACTCCACGGCGGAACGGTGTCGATCAAATCCCGGCCGAACAAGGGCACCACGGTCCGTGTTACGCTGCCGGTCGAGCCGCAGCCGATCGGCATCGCGGCAGAGTAGCTACGCCGGACCGGTCGATCGTGAGTGCGCGGGACAGCCAGCCCGACTGGCGCATGGAATTGCCCCTGGCCGACGAGGCGGCGACCGAACGCCTCGGGCGGCGGATTGCGGAGACAATCGCCGCAGGTGACGTAATTGCGCTGTCGGGTGGGCTCGGCGCCGGCAAGACCAGCCTCGCGCGCGCCATAATCCGGCATCTCGCTGGCGCCGAGATCAACGTTCCGAGCCCAACCTTCACCGTGGCGCAGGACTATCCTGACCTTCGCGTCCCGGTCGTGCACTACGATCTTTACCGCCTGCGTGAGCCGTCGGAGCTCACCGAGATCGGCTTCGGCACCGCCGATGCCGGCGCTGCGCTCCTGATCGAGTGGCCAGAGCGGGCCGGGGACCGGCTGCCGGGCGAAGCTCTTCGGATAGAACTGACCGTGGACCGGGGCGCCCGGCGAGCGGTCCTGTCCGGTGGGGCCGGATGGAAAAGCCGCCTCGGTCGGGCGGCCTCGCAAGGCTGATCGCCGCGGTATTCCTCGGTTATCGACAGCGCCCGTCGGGACCGGTTCAACCTTCCGGCCAGCTTTGCTATGACCTCAGCCGCGAAGCCAGGGGACCGTGAGGGGGTCGTTGCGTTTGCCTCGGACGACGATGCCTGAAACCGCCATGGTGCTTGCCGCCGGGCTGGGGACCCGTATGCGACCGGTCACGTCGACGGTGCCCAAGCCGCTGGTCACGGTCGGGGGACGGGCGCTGATCGATCACGCTCTCGACCGGCTGGCGGCGGCGGAGGTCGAGACCGCCGTGGTGAACGTGCATTACCTCGCCGACCGGTTGATCTCGCATGTCGGCGCGCGGCGGCACCCCAAGGTGCTCATCTCCGACGAACGCGACGGACTGATGGAAACCGGCGGCGGCGTCGTGAAGGCGCTTCCGCTCCTCGGCGTGGAACCGTTCTTCCTCCTCAATTCGGATTCGTTCTGGGTCGAGGGTCCGAGGCCGAATCTCGCGACGCTGGCGGCAGCGTGGGACGAGGCGCGGATGGACGCGTTGCTGATGCTGGCGCCGACGGTCGCGGCGATCGGCTATGAAGGCCCCGGCGATTTCTTCATGGATGCCGACGGCCGGCTGACGCCGCGGCCGGAGTACGACGTGGCGCCGTTCGTCTACACCGGCGTTGCCATCATCAATCCCCCCGCGATGTTCGCCGACGCACCAAAGGGTCCCTTCTCCCTCAATCTTCTGATTGACCGGGTCAGCGAAGCCGGCCGGCTTTTCGGCATCCGGATGGACGGGATGTGGTTTCACGTCGGAACCCCCGGTGCGATCGACGAAGCTGAGCGCGCGCTGGTCGGCACTGCAGCCTGACGGGCGCGATGCGGCGCCCGAACGTCTTCACCATCCCCTCTGGCGCGCCGTTTTTGCCGACGCTGGTGGACGCGATGCTGTCGGGCCGGTTCGGCGACATCGCTGCGTCCGACCCGACGGCGTCGGCGGCGGTCACCATCCTCTTGCCGACGCGACGCTCGGCCCGTGCGCTGCGACAGCTCCTGATCGAGCGGAGCGCGGCGAAGGCGGCGCTGCTGCCCAGAATCAGGCCGATCGGCGACGTCGACGAGGAAGAACATTTGCTTTCGGCAGTCGGCGACGATCCGGCCGACGGGCTGACGCTGCCGCCGCCGATCTCGCGCCTCGACCGCAGCCTCGCCCTGACCGAGTTGATTCTTGCCTGGAGCAGGGCCGTCGATCGTGGGCCGGGCGAGATCGACGACTCCGCCGCGCTGATTCCCGCTTCGGCCGCCGACGCAATGCGCCTCGCAGGCGACCTCGCCAGGCTGATCGACGACGTCGAAGTCGCCGGCATCGACTGGCAGGCGATCGCAAGCCTTCCCCCGGAGGACTACGCCGGCTACTGGCAGGCGACGCTCGACTTCCTGCGCATTGCCGGCGAGGAGTGGCCGCGGTTCCTTGCGCAGATCGGCCGAGCCGATCCCGCCGCACGGCGCGACCAATTGCTGCGCGCGCACGCCCGGCGGCTGGCCGCGTCGCCGCCTGCCGGCCCGATCATCGCGGCCGGATCGACCGGATCGATCCCGGCCACGGCGGAGCTCCTCAAGACGATCGCCGGCCTGCCGCGGGGCGCGGTTGTCTTGCCGGGCCTCGACACGGCCATGGACGACGCGACCTGGAACGCAATCGGTTGGTCCGGCACAACCGCGGATTCCCCAAGCCATCCGCAATACGGCCTCAAGCGGCTCATCGGCGACATCGGCATCGACCGGCGCGACGTCGAGCAACTGGGAGAGACGGCGCCGGTGCTCGCGGCCCGCACCTTGCTCGTCGCCGAGGCGATGCGGCCGGCCACCACCACGGAACGCTGGGCCGAGGCCGGCGACCTCGACGGCGAAGCGCTGGCCGGCGTCGATCTCATCGAAGCGCGGAACGAGCAGGAGGAAGCGCTGGCGATCGCGGTAGCGCTCCGGGAATCGCTGGAAACGCCGGGCAAGATCGCCGCCCTCGTCACGCCCGACCGGACGTTGGCGGGGCGCGTTGCGGTCGAGCTGCAGCGCTGGAGCGTCCGGGTCGACGATTCGGCGGGGCGGCCGCTCGAGACGACGCCACAGGGCGTGTTCGCGCGCCTGGTGACCGAGGCGGCATTCGGCGGCAGCCTGACCGCGCTCCTCGGCCTTGCAAAGCATCCCCTCGCCCGTTTCGGCATGGGCCGGTCCCGCTGCCGCGCGGCGGCCAAAGTCCTGGAAGTGGCAATCCTTCGCGGTCCGACGGGGCTGGGTACGATCGCCTCGCTCAGCGAGCGGCTGGTCAATGTCCGGTTCCAGGCGGAGATGCGCGTCGAGAAATTCCCGCCGCGTGCGCGCCGGCGCCTCGCCAAGGCGGACTGGGCGCTCGCCGAGACCCTCGCGCGACAGCTCGGCACCGCTATCGGCCCGCTCGAAGCGCTCCGCGCCAAGCCGACCGTCTCGGTCGCGGAGGCGACCGACCGGCTGGCCAACGCCCTCGATGCCGCGGCCGGGACCGGCGAGCCTTACGAGGATCGTGCCGGCGAGGCGCTCGCAGACCTGCTGGCCGGGCTCCTCGGCTCGGGACGGCTGACGATGGCACCGGCGGA
>CAYOBK010000274.1:0-6938 GCA_964402275.1 uncultured Bauldia sp. | reverse complement strand
CCGGCCCGGCGGGCGGCGTGGTCGGCGCGGTCGAGACGGCGGCCGGCTTCAGCCGCATCATCGGCTTTGACATGGGCGGCACGTCGACCGACGAGTCGCATTATGCCGGCGCCTATGAGCGCCACTTCGACGCCGAGATCGCCGGCGTCAGGCTCCGGGCGCCGGTGATGCGCATCAACACCATCGCCGCGGGCGGCGGCTCGATCCTCCACTTCCGCGATGCGCGCTTCCAGGTCGGACCGGACTCGGCCGGCGCCGATCCCGGCCCCGCCGCCTATCGACGCGGCGGACCGCTCACCATCACCGATGCGAATGTGGTGACTGGAAAGCTGAACCCCGCATTCTTTCCCGCCCTATTCGGCCCGAACCAGGATCAGCCGCTTGACGCCGCGATCGTGCATGCGCGCTTTGCCGACCTCGCGGCGGAGCTCGGCGACGGCCGCTCGCCCGAGGAAATCGCCGACGGATTCCTGAAGGTCGCCGTCGACAATATGGCGAACGCCATCCGCAAGATCTCGGTGCAGCGCGGCCGCGACGTGACGCGCTACGCCCTCGCCTGCTTCGGCGGCGCCGGCGGGCAGCATGCCTGCGCCGTCGCCGACACGCTCGGCATGACGACGATCCACATCCATCCGCTGTCGGGCGTGCTGTCCGCTTACGGCATCGGCCTCGCGCCGGTCGCAGCCAACCGCAGCCGCGCCGTTCTGGTCGCCCTCGAGGCGGCGGACGCGGTGGAGCGGATCGCGGCCGCCATTGCCGACCTCGCCGCCGAAGCCTCGTCCGAGGTCGCGGCGCAAACCGGCGGCGACGCGCCGCCCGCGATCGCCGTCCGCGCGCATCTCCGCTACGCCGGCTCGGACACGACGCTGCCGATCGCCGTGCCTTTTCTCGGGATTGCAAACCCAAATGGAACCGTCGCCCCGGGGTTGACCCGGGGCCTAATGGCAACCGCGGATAACGCCGGCGAACGCCATTGGGTCCCGGCTCAAGGCCGGGACGACGCAGAGAGTGTTGCTGTCGCCGGGATCCGCGCAGCCTTCGAGGCCGAGCACCGGCGCCAATTCGGCTTCGCCTTCACCGACAAGCCGGTGGTGCTGGAAACGCTGGAAGTAGAGGCGTCGGCCGCCGGCGCCGACATCGACGAGCCCGAGCGGCCGCTGACGCGCGGCGAGGCCGAACCGGAACGGCGGACGCTGTTCTTCGCCGCCGGCGCGTGGCGCGACGCGCCGATCTTCCTCCGCCGGAGCCTCAAGCCCGGCCACCGCATCGAAGGCCCCGCCTTGATCATCGAGCCGCATCAGACGATCGTCGTTGACGGCGGCTGGCGCGCGGAAGTGACGGCGCGCGATCACATCCTGCTCCTTCGCGGCGCGCCGGTGAACCGGCGGCAGGCGATCGGCACCGAAGCCGATCCCGTGTTGCTCGAGCTCTTCGCCAACCGCTTCATGGCGATCGCCGAGGAAATGGGCGTGACGCTCCGGAACACCGCGCAGTCGGTCAACATCAAGGAGCGGCTCGATTTCTCCTGCGCCGTCTTCAATGCCGAGGGCGAGCTCGTCGCCAACGCGCCGCATGTGCCGGTCCATCTCGGCTCGATGGACCGGTCGGTCGCGACGGTCATTGCCCGGAACGCGGGCAGCGTCAGGCCAGGCGACGCATACGCCCTCAACGCGCCCTACGACGGCGGCACGCATCTCCCCGACATCACCGTCGTCACCCCGGTGTTCGACGACGGCGGAAAGTCGATCCGCTTCTGGGTCGCCTCGCGCGGCCATCACGCCGACATCGGCGGGCTCGCGCCCGGCTCGATGACGCCGCGCGCCACGAAGGTCGACGAGGAAGGCGTCCTCATCGAGAACTTCAGGCTGGTCGACGGCGGCGTCTTGCGCGAGGCGGAGATGCGCGCGCTCCTGACCGGGCATCGTCATCCGGTCCGCAATGTCGAGCAGAACCTCGCCGACCTCAGGGCGCAGATCGCCGCCAATGAACGCGGCGCCGCCGGCCTCCGCGCGCTCGTCGACGAATATGGTGACAAGGCCGTCGCCGCTTATATGGGCCACATCATGGACAACGCCGAGGAGGCGGTGCGCCGCGTCATCGACGCGCCCGGCGATTCGGAATTCGCGGTCGGGACCGACCAGGGCGCGGTCATCCGCGTCCGCATTTCCGTCGACCGCGAGCGCCGGGAGGCGACACTCGATTTCGCCGGCACGTCGCCGCAGCAGCCCGACAATTTCAACGCGCCCGAGCCGGTGACCCGCGCCGCCGTGCTCTACTGCTTCCGCGTCTTGGTCGGTGGCGCCATCCCGATCAACGCCGGCTGCCTCCGGCCGCTGCGGATCCTCCTGCCCGACGGGTCGATGTTGAAGCCGCGTTATCCCGCCGCGGTCGCGGCCGGCAATGTCGAGCTGTCGATGCAGATCACCGACTGTGTCTTCGGCGCTTTGGGTGCCATGGCCTCGAGCCAGGGCACGATGAACAACCTCACCTTCGGCAACGACCGGTATCAATATTACGAGACCATCGCCTCGGGCTCGCCGGCAGGCCCCGGCTTCGACGGCGTCGCCGCGGTGCAGACGCATATGACCAATTCGCGCCTCACCGACCCAGAGGTACTCGAGCTCAGATTCCCGGTGATTCTCGAGGAATTCGCGATTCGCGACGGCTCCGGCGGAAAGGGCCGATGGTCGGCCGGCGACGGCACGCGGCGCGTCATCCGTTTCCTCGAGGTGATGGACTGCGCGATCCTTGCCTCGCATCGGCAGGTGCCGCCGCACGGACTCAAGGGCGGCCGCCCGGGCGAGACCGGTACGACCGAAATCCGCCGGAACGACGGCTCATTCGAAAGGCTGAAGGGATCGGATCAGACGGTGGTGCGCGCCGGCGAAGCGGTGATCGTCACGACGCCGACCGGCGGAGGCTACGGGAAACCGGAGTGACGGAGGAAGACCGGACGGCCGCAGGAGTGCCCGCGGCCGTCGCGTCGTTTCGCTATTTGCTCTTCTTGCGCGCCGGGGCTTTCGCCTTCGCGGCGGCAGCCGGCTTCTTCGCTGCTGCGGACTTCGCTTTGGTGGCGCGCTTCGGTGCGGCTTTTGCCTTGGCCAAGGTCTTACCTCCAGGAACTATTCGGAAACGGGATAGCGGCCCGTCCTCTCACCAAGAGAGGCGGAAGCGTAGATACGCCGATCCATTTGTTCGCGCTACACCAAAGCGGGCAATTACCGACAAGAAATCGACGGACGGCTACTGCCCGAGAGCCTGGATCAGATCGCCGATGCCGGCGCCGGCCGCAGACGGCGGTTCGGTGTAGCCGAAAGGAGGCGTCCCGGTGTCGGCGACATGCGGCCGCAGCGGCGGCACCACCGGCGTCGGCCGGCAGTAGCGCGACGTGCCCGCGGCGTTGTGGTGCGCGAGGTCGAAGTGGAAATGATCGTTGTGATATTCGACGCCCGGTCCGAGCACGGTGGTGAAATACTGGCACGCGGCGACATGGACCTCGCGAAGGAAATCCTGCTCCGCTTGCGTGCCGCGGTGCCAGTCGCCCTCGACCGAAACGACGCGGCCGTCGGCGAGCTGGAACGAAGCGATGTCGAGCGCGTTGCCGAACGCATGTTCGGAGAGTGCCGTGTTGGGCTGCCCGTTGCGGCCGCGGCAGGCATAGGCCGAGATCTGCTCGATCGACACAACCGGCGAGCCGAGCCGGGCAAGCGCCGAAGGCTGCACCGCCCCGGCAAGCCACTGCTCGAGCGCCACCGTCATCGGGCAGCCGATTGTCGCGGTGGGCCCGACGATGACGGTACCATCGTTCAGCGCGGCCACGGCCAGCGGCTGCTTGAGGCCGCACACGCGGCGCTCGCGGATCGAGTCGATCGGCGTGATGGTGTCGTCGCGGCGGAACGGCCGGGAGAGCAGGCAGGCGCGATCGGCCTCGGCCCGCCACGCTTCCCGCCTGTCGAAGTGGAAATCGAACGAGCAGCCGCTGAGGATCAGCAGCAGCGTGACCGCGGTGACCGCCAGATACGCAACGCGACGGAACATTCCCCGATCAATGCGCCGATCGGGTTAAGGGGTTCTTAACCCTGTCCGCCCGCGGGCATCACCACGATCCCGGCGTGCTTTGCCTTGTCCTCGGGCTCGACATGGATGGTGATGTGCATGTCCGGGAACTCTTCCCGGATCGCCCGTTCGATCCGGTCGCAGATCTCGTGCGCGGCGTTGACCGTCATCGAGCCGATCACCACCAGGTGGAACTCGACGAATGTCTTCGAGCCGGCGTTGCGGGTGCGGAGATCATGGGCCTCGATCGCCCCTTCGGCGTGAGTCGATATGATCTCGCGGATGCGCTCGACCTCGGCCGCCGGCGGCGCCTCGTCCATCAACCCGCCGACCGAGCCGCGCACGAGCTTCCAGCCCGACCACAACACGTTGAGCGCCACCAGCGCGGCCACGATCGGATCGATCACCGCGACGCCGGTGGTAACGGCGAGGAGGACGCCGGCGACGACACCGACCGACGTGACGACGTCGGCGAAAAGATGCCTGCCGTCGGCGATCAAGGCCGGCGAATGCAGCCTCCGCCCCGCAACGACGAGATACACGCCCCAGCCGCCGTTGAGGAGCGTCGCGACCACGCTGATCGCGAGCCCGATGGTCGGCTGCAAGATCGCCGGCGGTTCCACCAGCCCGCCATACGCCTCGCGCAGGATCGATGCCGCGGCAACGATGATCAGGACGCCCTCGCCCACCGCCGAGAAGAACTCGGCCTTGGTGTGCCCGTACGGGTGATTGGCGTCGGGCGGCTTGGCCGCCAGCCGGATTGCGACGATCACCGCGATCGCCGCCCCGACATTGACGACGCTTTCGAGCGCGTCCGAGAAGAGGCCGATGCTGCCGGTCACAAAATAGGCGATCAGCTTCAGCGCCAGCACAGCAACGCCGACGATCAGGCTTCCGACCGCGATCCTGAACGTCCGGTTCACGCCTCGCCTCCGTGCTTCGGCGGGTCCGCCGCACGACTCCGTCGCGGCGGAATTGCCGATCGTGACAATTTGACGGTCAGGCCGGTCGATGGCCACTGCTTATCCACACGACGCACCGGTTGTCGGCGAAATCGGAAACATACACGCAGGCAGTTGTTTGAAAACGATTGCTCAGGCACCCGGCACAATGCCCGTCGATTTTGCTTCGCGACCGTTGCGTAAAAGTCTAACGTTCCTGTCCGGGTGGAGGCTAAGGCAGGCAGGAACAACGATGACAACAACCATATCGTTGCGGCTCGCTGTTTTGGGTTTGGCGCTGGCGTTCATCGGCGCCGTCATTTTCGGCGCATTCTAGAGCGCCCGCGCACCGGCGGGTCCTGACATTATCCGGCGCCCCCGCGGCCGGCGATGGGTCGATTCATCGGTAGAAGCTCGGCGCGAACAGCACCAGGACGCTGAGGATCTCCAGGCGTCCGATGATCATGGTGACCGCCACCACGATCTTCTGAAGGTCGGTCAGGCTGGCGAAGTTGCCGGCGGGTCCGACGATGTCTCCCAGGCCCGGACCGACATTGCCCATCGCCTGCGCGGCCGCGGACGCGGCCGTCATGAAGTCGAGACCGGTCGCCGAGAGTATCGCCGCGCCGAGGGCGACCACCGCGACATAGATCGTCACGAAGACGGCGACGGACACGACCTGGTCGTCGCTGACGGTCCGACTGCCGAAGCGGATTGGCTGCACCGAGTGCGGAAAAACCAGCCGCTGCACTTGCTGCCGCACCGTGGCGCCCATGATCTGAAAACGCATGATCTTGATGCCGCCGCTGGTCGAACCGGAACAGCCGCCGACGAGAATGACGATGAAGAACGCCACGATGGCGAAACTGCCCCACTGCATATAGTCGCTTGATGCGTAGCCGGTCGTCGTGAAGATCGACACGATGTTGAAGGCCGCTTCCGTGACCGCCGTCCCGACGCCGTATTGTCCCGTCAGCACCAGGTAGCCCGCGACGCCGACGACGATCGCCGCGAGCGCGACAAAGAAGAACGGGACCTGCGGGTCGAGCCGGTCCCGCAAGGTGCCTCGCCCGAACAGGCGGAGATAGGCCAGAAACGGAACGGCGCCGCTGATCATGAACACCACCGCCGCCCACCGGAGCGCCGGACTCTGGAAATGCCCAAACGATGCATCGTGGGTCGAGAAGCCCGCCGTGGAAACCGTTGTGAAGGCATGGTTCAAAGCGTCGAACGGCGTCATGCCGAGCAGCGCGTACGTGGCGAAGCACGCGAAGGTAAGGCCAATGTAAAGTTGTCCGATCGCCTGCGCGATCTTGCGAACGCGCGGCATCGCCTTCTCGGACCGGTCCGAGGATTCCAGCCGAAGCAGCTGCATGCCGCCGATCTTGAGGAACGGCAGGATGACGATGGCGAGACCGATGATTCCGAAGCCGCCGAGCCATTGGATCGTCGAGCGCCACAAGAGGAGCGACGGCGGCGTTTCGTCGAGCCCAACCATCACCGTTGAGCCGGTCGTTGTGATCGCCGAAACCATCTCGAAAAAGGCATCGACAGGGCTGAGGTCAACCGGGTCGAGCAGAAACGGAATCGCGGCGAATACCGGCATCACGAACCAGGCGGACACCGTGAGAATGACCGCGTCCCGGAAGCCCATGGTGAACGGCCGCCCTTTCGTCGAAAGGACAGCACCGCCGCCGGCCGTCGACGTGATGGCCGCGCCAATGGCGAAGGAGGATGCCTCGCCGTCATCGGCGAGGAAGGCCACGACCGCCATCACCGCTTCGGCGCCTGCCATGGCAAGCAGGATCCAACCGAGGCTCAGGATTGCGGGCCAGATTCGGGGGAACAAAGGGGCGGCGCCTCGTCGAGCGTGGCGACCCGCCCGCACCGGGAATCGATCGCGGGCGGACGCGGAAGTGGCGGCGGGTTTTGCCCGAAAGG
>CAYOBK010000273.1:0-6659 GCA_964402275.1 uncultured Bauldia sp. | reverse complement strand
GCCCTCGCGATCGAGGCGCGCATTCGCATGCCGCCGGAAAGTTCGCGCGGGTAGGCGCGCTCGAAACCGGCGAGACCGACAAGCTCAATCGCCTCGCCGACGGCGGCATCGACGCCGCCGCGCTCGGCGCCGATGATCCGGAGCGGCAGGCGGATATTGTCGGCGAGCGTCGCCCAGGGCATCAGTGTCGGATCCTGGAACACGAAGGCGATCGCGCCGCGACGCTCCTCGACGTCGCCGCGGCGGGCGATCGTGCCGCGGGTCGGCGCGCCGAGCCCGGCGATCAGCCGCAGCAGCGTAGACTTGCCGCAGCCGGACGGGCCGAGCAGGCCGACGAATTCGCCCTCGCCGACGGCAAGGTCGATGCCGTCGAGCGCGACCGTGCCGTTGCGGTAGACTTTGCCGACATCGGCAAGGCTGACGATCGCACGATTGGACGCGTTACTCAGCGGCTCCGGGCCTCAGTTCCATGCCGACGCCGTTGCAGACGAAGCGGTTGGTGTAGATGTCGGCCATGTCGAGCCCGGGCGGCGCGACGCCGGCGGCGACCATGGCGTCGTAGAACGACCGCACCTTGGCGTCGTCGAAGCAGCCGATGCCGCGCTCGAGCGCGATGCCGGAATCGACGATCCCGCGCGCGCGCATCTCATCGATCGCAAAGGCGATCAAGTCGTCGGTCATCTGCGGGTTCTCCCGCTTGATCAGTTCGTTTGCGGCGGTGTTGTCGCCATAGAGATAATTGTACCAGCCGATAATCGAGGCATCGACGAAACGCTGGACGACATCCGGGTTGGCTTCGACGTAATCGGCCCGCGCCTCGATCATCGTCGACGGCGTGTCGAAGCCGTAGTCGGCGATGAGGAACACCACCGGCTCGAAGCCGCCGGCGCGGGCGACGGTGAACGGCTCGGAGGTGACGTAGCCCTGCTGCGCCGACAGCGGGTCGGCGAGGAAGGGCGCGACGGTGAAGGCGTAGGGCTGACGCTGGCCGTCGTGAAATTCGGGCCAGACCGACTTCATCCAGGCGAAGACCGAGATGAAGATGTCGTTGGTCATGAAGATCGTCGGCAACCGGGCGAGATCGGCAAAGGTCTCGACGCCGGCGTCGGGGTGCGTGATGAAGACTTGCGGCTCTTTCTGAAAGATCGCCGCTACCTGGATGATCGGAGCGATGTCCTGGGTCATGGCGTTGAGCGGCTGCAGGAGATTTCCCGACATGTAGAATTCGACCTGGCGGGCGATCAGCCGGGCGCGGTTGTTCACCGCCGGCCCGCCGGGGAGGATGGTGACGTCGAGGCCGTAGGCCGCGTAGGTGCCGTCGACCAGCGCCTGGTAGAAGCCGCCATGCTCGGCCTCGGGCAGCCAGTTGGTGGCGAAGGTGATCCGGTCCGGCGTCTGAGCGGATGCGGAGGAGCCGAGGCCGATGGCCAAAGCGGCGACGAGCGGCAGTTTCAATTGCATGTGATGCCTCTCAGGGCTCGGTCGAACTTTGCGTTGTCCCGGAACGGGCGGGATCGGGGGCCTTCCGGCAGCGCGCCGGCCAGAATGGAGCCTTGGGAAAATCGCCCGGAAGCGCAATGGTATAGAGCGAAATGCCGCCGCCGCAAGGGCTTGGCCGAGACCGCGCGGCTGCCTTGCGCGGGGGCCGTGGCGCCGGCGGCGAAGCGTGCCTATATGTCGGGCCAACCCGGACCCACCCCGCCACGAGGCCACGAATGAGCCAGACCCAGATCCCCGTCACCGTCCTCACCGGCTATCTCGGCGCCGGCAAGACCACGCTTCTGAACCGCATCCTTACCGAGGAGCACGGCAAGCGCTACGCGGTGATCGTCAACGAGTTCGGCGAGATCGGTATCGACAACGATCTCATCGTCGAGTCGGACGAGGAGATCTACGAGATGAACAATGGCTGCGTCTGCTGCACCGTGCGCGGCGATCTGGTGCGCGCGGTCGAAGGCCTGGTGAAACGGCCGGGCGGCTTCGACGGTATCCTCGTCGAGACCACCGGCCTCGCCGATCCGGCGCCG
The DNA here is from genome assembly GCA_964402275.1 of uncultured Bauldia sp. GTDB lineage: Bacteria > Pseudomonadota > Alphaproteobacteria > Rhizobiales > Kaistiaceae > JADLGL01. The sequence continues at coordinate 4,632 of CAYOBK010000273.1, read as the reverse complement.
GTGGCGCAGACCTTCTTCATGGATGAGGAAATCGCCGAGCGGGCGAAACTCGACGCGGTGGTGACGATTGCCGATGCGAAGCATCTTCTGATGCGGCTCGAGGATTCGCTCGAGGCGGAGGACCAGATCGCCTTCGCCGACGTGATCGTCCTCAACAAGACCGACCTCGTTTCACCGGCCGAACTCGCGGAAGTCGAGCGGACGATCCGATCGATCAATCCGACCGCCGTGATCCACAGGACGGAGCGCTGCCAATTGCCGCTCGACCGCGTGCTCGACCGCGGCGCCTTCGACCTCGACCGCATCCTCACGCTCGATCCGGAATTCCTCGACGAGCACGGTCACGATCATGACCACGACCATGACCACGACCACGACCACGACCACGACCATGACGGCCACGACGGCCACGACGGCCACGATCATCATCACCATCATCACGAGCACGATCATTCGGTCACGAGCGTCTCGCTCGTCGGCGGCGAGATGGATCCGAACCGGTTCTTTCCGTGGATCCGCGAGGTGACGCAGGCGCAGGGGCCGGACATCCTGCGGCTGAAGGGGATCATCGCGCTCACGGGCGACGACGAGCGCTACGTTCTCCAGGGCATCCACATGATCCTCGAGGGCGATCATCAGCGCGCATGGCGCGACGACGAAGCGCGGATGAGCAAGCTCGTGTTCATCGGCCGCAACCTCGACGAGGACGAACTCCGAGCCGGCTTCGATTCGACGCGGGCGGCGCGATAGGCACACGTCCCGCCACCGCCTTTGATGGGTTGCCTTGCCTCGCCATCGCCGCGCCCGTAGAAGCCGCCGATGCCCACCGTCCAGCGCCTCCCGCTCGACGCCTTCGTCGTCGCGGCCGCCTTCATCGACGAATTCGCCGCCTTCGCGCTCGGCGACGGAACGGTGCGCCTCCTCGGGGAAAGCATCGCCGATTCGGTCCGCGTCCATGACGGTGCGGTGCTGGCGGCGGTTCCGTCGCTGGACGGCAAGCGGCTGATCAGCAGCGGCGACGACGGCCGCGTTATGGCGACCTCGCCCGACGGTACGACGGAGCGGCTTGCCGAGCGGCCGCGGAAATGGCTCGACCAGATCGCCGCCGGGCCGAACGGCGCGGTGGCCTTCGCCGCGGGAAAGGAGGCCGTCGTGCGGCTCGCCGACGGAACCGAAAGGAGCTTTCCGCATGCGCGGGCGGTCGCCGGGCTTGCCTTCGCGCCGAAGGGCCTGCGGCTTGCCGTTGCGCGCTATGGCGGCGTGTCGCTCTGGTGGGTGAACAGCGAGGCCGAGCCGACCGGGCTCGAATGGAGCGGCGCGCATCTTTCGGTGACGTTCTCGCCCGACGGCCGCTTCGTCGTCACCGCGATGCAGGAGAACGCGCTGCATGGCTGGCGGCTGCCGGAAGGGGGGCACCTCCGCATGACCGGCTATCCGGCGAAGCCGCGCTCGCTGTCATGGTCGGCAAAGGGGCGCTTTCTCGCGACGTCCGGCGCCGACGCCGCGGTGCTGTGGCCGTTCCATTTCAAGGACGGTCCGCAGGGGAAGCAACCGCTGCAGCTCGGCGCGCGCGAGGCGCTGGTGACGCGGGTCGCCTGCCATCCGAAGGACGAGGTCGTGGCGATCGGCTACCGCGACGGCGCGGTCGCGATCGGGCCGTTCGACGAAGGCGAGGGCTCGCTGCTCCGCCAGCCCGGCGACGGGCCGGTGTCGGCGCTCGCCTGGGACAAGTCGGGCCGACGGCTTGCCTTCGGCACGGAGGAAGGCGCGGCCGGGGTGTTCAATCTCGAGGCATGACCGGCGCGGGTCGGTGACGTCAGTTCTGGATCGCGTCGACGATGAGGATGTTGAGCTCTTCGGTCGGATAGAAGTCGGCGATCGTCAGTTCGAAGGTGGTCGGCGCAGTCTTGGTGACGCCGGTGCCACAGAAGCTGACGAGCGCGTTCTCGTCGCCCTTGTCGACGGTGAGATGGAAGGTGCCGATCGGCGACGCCCAATTGGCCGCCGGCGTCAGGAGATACTGGATCCTCCGCTCGTCGAGCATCGGGAAGTCGGGGTCGCCCGCCATCAGCCGCCGCGCGGCGGCGATGAACGATTCGTCCATGCAGTAATCCGCCTGATAGGCCGGGTCGTCGAATTGGAAATCGCCGAAGAAGCCGTAGCCGACGACCGGCCGGTAGCTGTGCTCGACGATCACGTCCGCACCAACGGGGAAGGTCATCTCCCAATAGAACGACGTCTCGAACTGCCATGCCGGCTGGATGCCCCATTCCTCGACGACGAGGAGCCCCAGCCGGTGAAGATCGGCGATCGCGCCGGGCGACAGGGCGGCGAGCGCGTCGCCCATGGTGTAGGCGGCGGGGTTGAGCGGCAGGCCCGCGGCGCGGACGGCGTCGGTGCGGTCGACGCCGAGGGCGCTGACGCGGCTGTAGACCGAGGGAACGACTTCAACGCCGTCCACCCAGACGCGGAAGTTCACGTAGTTCTCACCGTCCGGGTTGGCGAGATCGAGCCATAGATCCTCGTAATAGGTGGCATCGAGCACCGGCAGCGGGAAGGCGACGGTCGACGTCACCGGCGCCTTGGTGGTGTTGCGGAAGCGATAGGCGACGCGGATCTCGCCGGGCGAGACATAGAGGTCCTCCGAGACGACGGCGACCGCCGAATTGTAGACCAGCTCGAGCCCGCCGATGCCGAGATGCGCGGTGGCGTCGTTGGCGGAGGCGGCGGGGGCGAGGAGGGCGAGGGCCGCGGCCAGCGGCGTCAGGACGACGGATATTCGGCGCAGCGGCTGCACGGGCATGACCTCATCCTCCTCAGACGATCTCGCCCGATTATAGCCGAGGAATGCGGGCGCCGGTGTTCCGTTTGGCGTGAGCGGCGGATGATCCTCGAAATGTCGTCGTTCCGACGCGAAGCGGCGAGCCGGAACCTCGCCGGTACAATCGAGGTTCCGGGTCTCGGGCTCACGCCCTCGCCCGGAACGACGACCTTCTTGTCACGCCGAAAGCATTCGTGAGCGGTGCCGCGCTAACGCACCAGGACGTTGCGGAACTGCCAGGGATCGCTTTCGTCGATGTCCTCGGGGAAGAGGCCGGGGCGGTCGGCGAGCGGCGTCCAGTCCGTGTAGAAGCCGTTGACCGGGCCGAGATAAGGGAGCTGGACCTCGAGGCAGCGGCGGTAGTCCATCTCGTCGGCCTCGACGATGCCGGCGCCCGGGTTCTCCAGCGCCCAGACCATGCCGACGAGCACCGCCGAGGTCACCTGCAGGCCGGTCGCGTTCTGATAGGGCGCGAGCTTCCGCGTCTCCTCGATCGATAGCTGCGAGCCGAACCAATAGGCGTTTCTGGCGTGGCCGTAGAGGAGGACGCCGAGCTCGTCGATACCGTCGACGATCTCGTTCTCGTCGAGGATGTGGAACTGCTCCTGCACCACACCGGCGCGGCCGAACAGCTCGTGGAGCGACAGGACGGCGTCGTCGGAGGGGTGATAGGCGTAATGGCAGGTCGGGCGGAAGGCGACCTTGCCGTCTTCGCGAAGGGTGAAATAGTCGGCGATCGAGAGCGACTCGTTGTGGGTGACGAGGAAGCCGAATTGCGGGCCCGGCGTCGGGCACCAGCTGCGGACGCGGGTGTTGGCGCCGGCCTGCAGCAGGTAGGCGCCCGCCCTGGCGCCGTAGGAATGGCGACGCCCGTTCTCGGGGAGCCATCGCTCGTGGGTGCCGTAGCCGAGTTCGGCCGGCTGCATCCCCTCCGACAGGAACCCCTCGACCGACCAGGTGTTGACGAAGACGCCGAGCGGCTTCGGCGTCCTGGAATGCTGCGTGTCGCGCTCGGCGATATGGATACCCCTGACTCCGAGATCACGCATCATCCGCGCCCAGCCCTCGCGGTCGCCGGGGCCGGGTTCGGCGGTGCCGGCGCCGAGATCGGCGGCAAGGTTGACGAGCGCCTGCTTGACGAACCACGACACCATGCCCGGATTGGCGCCGCAGCAGGAGACCGCGGTGGTGCCGCGGGGATGGGCGGCCTTCTCCTGCCGCACCGTCTCGCGGAGGGCGTGATTGGTCCTTGCCTCGGCGTCGCCGCCCTTGGCGAAATAGAAGCCCGGCCAGGGCTCGACGACCGTGTCGATGTAGAGGACGCCGAGTTCGCGGCAAAGCCGGATGATGTCGAGCGACGAGGTGTCGACGGAAAGGTTGACGCAGAAGCCGCGGCCGTCGCCCTCGGTGAGGAGGGGCGTCAGGACCTCGCGATAATTGCCGGCGGTCAGGCCTTCCTGGACGAAGCGGACGCCGTGCTTGGATGCGAGGAAGGCGTGGCTGTCGTCGGGATCGAGGATCACCATCCGCGACTTGTCGAAGGTGAAATGGCGCTCGATCAGCGGCAGCGTGCCGCGGCCGATCGAGCCGAAGCCGATCATCACGATCGGCCCGTCGATCCGGCCGTAAACGGGCCTATCGGTCATCGCGCGTTCTCCCCGCAGCAAAACGTTGGGTGATGCGCGGTGCACCGCCGGGGGTCAACCCCGGCGACGGTTCAGGCGGCGAGGGCGGGTGCCGGTGCCCCTTCGGGCAGCGGCGTGGCGTAGGCCGGAACGCCGTCGGCCAGCACGGCACCTTCCGCGCCGAGG